>JAQWQN010000101.1 GCA_029244465.1 Pseudomonadales bacterium | reverse complement strand
AAAAAGTGTAAAGCTATTATGCAGGCGATTTATTTTTTCATTTTATATCAATCACTTATACTCTGGCATACAACTTGCTTACGTTAAGCTGACAATTTGAAATGGCTACGATAAGCCCGACCTAGGACTCGTTACCGCTATACCCATTGTTAAGAGGAATGCGACGGTCGCTACTTACGAGCCTGACTAACGCGTTTAAAATCAATCGATACTGGAGAATAGTTTGAATATATTTCGACAGAGACGGCACAAGCCTTCGTTGTGGTCTTACATTGGCACGGTGGCGTTATTGCTCGCATCGAACGCGGTAAACGCTACGATCATACAATATGAATACGATAAAGAGATCATCAGTGAAGGTAATTTTCAGCTTAGCATCGATTCCGATGACTTCGATTTTAACTGGATGCAGACAGGCAGTGGAGGAACCGGCACTGGCGGTGGCACTTGGAATTACGACAACCTAGACGATTGCGGCCCTATCGGTTGTTGGGGTATCGGTGACGGATCAGACATGTTCGTGACACCCTTGGGTATTGGCGATCCTGATTGGCAAATCGGCTTGTTGACTCCGCAGTTTCTCGGTGACATAACGGTCGGTGCCCTCGCAGTGAGTTTTATCGAATCGTGTAGCGCTGATTGGTGTGGATCGTTCTTTCTCGACGTGGTCACCTTCGACCTCGATTACGACCAAACCATATCCGGCGGCATTGGTCTTAGACTTGACGAAGGCGCCTTTTTTCTCGGAGAAAATGATTTTCACGCAAATGGAAACTACGAGCTCTTTGATATTACCGGTGGCTACGTTCGTGAGGTTGCGGTACCGGAGCCAGGCACCCTGAGTTTGATGCTTCTCGGTGCACTTGGCCTTGGCTTAGCGCGTCGCGTCCGTAGCTAAACAATCGAGCCAACACCCAGGGTAATCTTGATATTATTAAGTGACCGTTACTTAGTGAATAACCCTGGACTAGGGCGCTTCGGCGCCCTTTTTTATAGCTCATTCCTAGACCCGTTGTGACATGACTCTGTGCGCATCGCAGTTTGTTATTTTATGACTTCGGAGCTGAGCTAAATAGCTATAGACCAAGGCCAATCGATCAGCTGCTTAAACCCGTTCGAACCGCTATGACGCAGAACCACCCGGATTGCGGCATGTCGGAATAGATGGTTCGACCAAGAATGGCAACCGCGCCACCAGAAAAAGCCAACACAGCCTGCCGTTCGGCGTTGCAAACCTTCTCAGATGCGTGCGATTACAATAGCTGCTCTTGAACCAGAATCCAGAAAATCTAGATCGTCTATAGACAGGTCAGTCTATCAGTGCCGCGTAGACAAGCGCTGCGAGTTCCCACCGCGCGGCTAGAGCGAGAGGCACCGCTCTGTGCTGGGTCATCGCAACAACAACCAGGTCTTCGGCCGGGTCGATCCAGAACGACGTTGCTGCCGCCCCGCTCCAGTAAATACTGCCATCCTTATACAGCCCACCAAACAGCGCCGCGTCGAGGATGTTGCCGAAACCGAGACCAAACCCCGACCCCGCAATTCTGGAGGCGCGTTGCTCGTCGTCAAGATGATCGCGTGACATGAAGGCGACGGTTCTCGGTCCAAGAATGCGCGTCCCTGCAAGCACGCCGCCATTGAGCATGGCCTGGGCGTAGCGCCAGTAATCCGCGGCCGTCGAGACCAAGCCAAAGCTGCCGCCTTTGAACGCTCGGTCATCCGTGTACATATTGATCGACCAGGGTTCGTTCAGGACACCGCCCCCCGGTGTGCCGTACTGATCATCTATCGGTACGAGGTCACCGGCGCGCGACCAATGCACTGGGGCAAGGCGCTGAGCGTGATTGCGCTTAACCCAATAGCCAGTATCGGCCATTCCGAGCGGCTGGAAAATCCGTTGTTCAAGAAATTTTTCCGCCGGCAAACCGGATAAGATTTCAACCAGCCGCAGTGCGATATCAGGTCCAACGCTGTAGCGATAATGCTCGCCCGGTTGATGAACTAACGGGATGCGCGCGAGCAGAGTCATCATCGTTTCGAGGGACGTTTCAGGACGGAAAATGCCTTGGCCAATCGCATGGCGATCGTAGTCAGTAGTACCCAGGAAATGGGAAAAACCAGCCGTATGGCGCATGATGTCCTGCACTGTGGGTTGCCGCTCTAGCGGCACAATGTCGTCCAATGCGCTATCGGGACTGCGCAGCACCTGCAATTGCTCGAACTCAGCAATATACTTCGCTAACGGATCGTGCAGCTGAAGGCGCGCTTCCTCCCAAAGCATCATGAGCGCGGTCGACGCAATCGGCTTCGTCATCGAGTAAACGCGAAACAGGGTATCCCTCTGCATTGGCACCCCGCGGGCGGCATCCTGAAGGCCAATCGCCTCAAAGTGAACAACTTTCCCGCGGCGCGCTACAAGCGTTACGATTCCTGCAATTTCCCCCGCGTCGACACGACGCTGAAAATGGGCGGTGATACGCGCAAGACGCTCGGGGTCAATACCAACGTCGGCTGGATCAGCACGCGGCAGAGGCTCGGCATTAGCAGTCGCGGCGGCGAGCAGTACCACCATCGCGAGGAGTTGATTCCATCGTTGCTGAAGCATCCGCACTTGCGCTTCCTCCTTTCAAATACAGTGGTGCAACACATCTCGCCATTATCAACCGTACGGCAACTGTAACCGCTCGGCACCAGTCGCTTAAGCGATACCGAGCACGGCACCAACCGAGAGACAATTCCGACCACTTATTCTTGAGACTAACGATTCAGACCCAAATTGACCAGTCCGGGTGCCGATGCAGGCGCCACGCGTTGATGAAACCGATCAGATGGGAGCATTCAGGGTGAACCGGGCGCCCCCGAACTGCCGCCCAGCCAACACGGACGTTGTCATTTCGTCGCTAATCGCGCGAGAACCCTGCTGTGGCCCAAAGTACCTCTCTCGTCTCGGTCCGCGTCACCAAAGTGGCGTTCGCAGTGCGTGTGCCGTTGCGCGCGCCAAATCCGGAGACCGTCAGCACGTGACCAATCTTTACCGTCCGTCGGTTCAAGCCACTTCTCACCAGTGCGTTGATTCCCACTAGTTCGATAGCCCATTGCTGTCGGTTTCCTGGTTCGTCTGTTGCCTCGATATGCACCCATGCGTGAGGATTGGTCCACTCGATGGCCACCACCGTACCCGTGAATTCGATAGGCCGGCCGACGTCAAACTCGGCTGAAAAAGAATGATGCGCTGGTGTACCGAGCGATGTGAAAAGAGCGGCTGCCGCCAGGCACATCGCCGGTAGTATTCGACCTGATCGTGTGCGCATGATTTAGTCCTTCCAGTAACAGCATTCTTGGTCTCAGTCAGCGCAATAATATACTCTTGACCAATCCAGAGGTCTTCTGGATCCACAGCGAGAATCAGCCCGCGGCCAGAGCGCGTGCCGCAAAGGAGCACAGGAAAGAAGCCAATGCGACAGCTTATCGCCCTAATTCTAAGCGTCTTGATGAGTTCATCGCTGAACGCGCAGTGGTTTGACTGGCAGTTTCCACTCGTCCCCCGCGATGACGATGGCAGGCCCAATCTGACGGCGCCAGTGCCAACAGCGGCCGATGAGCGAGTGGATCTGTCCGGTTTGTGGGTACCCGAAAAGGCCAGCGGTAGCCTGTACGACGCGTCCAGAATCAAAGGTTGGGCGCTCGATGCGATCGCCGATGCTGAGCGGAACTTCCACGCAACGGCACCAAGATTGCGCTGTCTCCCTAGCGGCCCAGGTGCCTATCCAGCGGAAATCTTAGCGGGTGGCATGCGCCGAATTGTGCAGCATGCCGACATCATTGCGATTCTCAATGCCGATATGACCTATCGTCAGATTTTCTTAGATGGTCGCGTGCTCGCGGAAGAGCCTCTCCTACCTAACTGGATGGGCTATTCGGTCGGTCATTGGGAGGATGATACGCTCGTCGTGCGGAGCAACGGCTACAATGACAAGACCTGGCTGACGCAAGAAGGCCTCCCGCATACGGATCAGTTGCAGATCACGGAGCGCTACACGCGTCTCGACTACGGCCACATGAGACTCGAAATCGCCTACGCGGATGCTGGTACGTTTATCGATGGACCCGTGCACGCAACGATAGATCTTGTGCTGAGGCCCGAGACGGTGATGCTCGAAGTGATCTGCAATGAGTCCGAGACTGGGCAGCGCCACTACAGCGGCGCTATGAATCAGGATGCGGAGCAAATGGTTGCAGTGCCACAAGCCCTCCTCGAGGAATACGTCGGAACTTACCGCGGCTTCTGGGCCGATCGTCTGGTTACCGCAGAAATTTCGCTTGAGAACGGTGGCTTGGTTGTCAAGCGCACGCCCCGTTATGTCAAAATAGGTGGCAATACCGACTTCGATACAGCCCACCTTGTAGCTCGGTCTGAAACCGCGTTCGACAGCAGTCTTGGTCTTGGGTGGGTCTTCAATCGCGACACCACGGGAGCGGTCGCGAGTGTCTCTGAAGTCCATGTCTCCGGCGCTTGGTCTTTCGAGCGCATCGAATAATCACGTCGCCGCGTTCCGCAAACAACCTCTGCAGCGCAGCGCTACAGATTTGCAGGATTTACGGGCTGCATCGCCCTGTCGCTAGGTCCAGTCCTGCTTGCTGAATTCGGCGACCAGGTGATCAATAAACAGTCTGGTTTTTAGCGATAGATTGCGCCGACTAAGATAAACCGCATAGATTCCGAAATCGAGATCAGAGACGGTCGTTTCGTACTCCGACAAGACACGCTCCAAAGTTCCGGCTTGCAGGTGGTTCTTCACCGACCAAGCCGGTAACAGCGCGATGCCGAGGCCTGACAAGGTCGCCAAACGCAATGCTTGCCCGTTGTTAGTCTGGAAGTTTCCGCCGACCTGCAAGTTAATGGAGCGGCCTTCGTCGCTGCGAAATTGCCATAGAGCGGCAGCAGTTCCGAACTCGAAGCGGTAGGTCAGACAATTGTGCGCCATGACGTCCTCCGGTCTAGCCGGCCGACCATGTTGCGCCCAATATTGGGGGCTGGCGCAGACCACGCGCGGACTGGAAGCGAGACGCCTGGCGATGAGTGTCGAATCGGCTAAATCGCCCGTCCGGATCGCTAAATCGATACCGTGCTCGGTCAAATCGAGGTCCGTGTCAGTCAGCCACAGATCAATTTTCAGGTCGGGATACTGCGCCATGAAAGCCGGAATGAGCGGCGCTACGTACTGTGTACCGAGCGTGACGCGCGATTGGATACGGAGGGTCCCGCGGGGCCGCACAGCCAGTTGCGTGACCGCATCGCGCAACTCGTCAATATCCTGAAGCAGGCGTTCCGCACGCTCCAGATAGACCTGTCCCGCTTCGGTGAGCGAGAGCCTGCGGCTGGTCCGATTCAGGAGCCGAACGCCGAGATCGTCTTCCAATGCCGTGATTTGTCGCGAAACGCTGGCGGGAGAGAGGCCAGATTGGCGACCGGCACCCGACAGACTGCCGATCTGTACAACGGTGAGGAAAAGCCGCATCGTCTTGACGTTGTCCATTATCGTTCCGAATACCGTAAAGGTGATGCTCAAATTTTAGGCATTATCACCATCCGTCGAAAGTACTAACATCATGCAGAGATCAGCTTACGATCAAGCTTTCACCGGCGCGAGGAAGAAAAAAGGCATTAGTAACCGCAGAATTGCGCGACGACCCAGTGCCTGGCGTCAACACGAGCCGAAAAGGATCGCTGTTAGTCCCGCCCAGGCGCAGCGCAACATTATCGTGAGACTCGCACCCGGCTTACCTGACTGACACAGCAACAAGAAATGGGTTCTAATATTTCTAAACTAACTTGGGATCACCATGGCAGAACAAACGACTGAGATAAATCACATTGACGCCATCGATGCGCACCTCGACTACCAGGTGGTCGTCGTTGGAGCCGGTGTATCAGGGATCTACCAGATCAAGCGCTTAGCTGATCTCGGCGTGCGCGCAACGGTGCTTGACGCCAACGCCGACCTTGGCGGTACCTGGTACAACAATCGCTATCCGGGAGCACGCTTTGATTCGGAAAGTTATACCTACAGCTACTCCTTTTCCAAGGAGTTACTCGACGAGTGGCACTGGAGCGAACAGTTTTCACCGCAGCCGGAAACGCTCCGCTATTTGAACTACGTGAGCGACAAATTTGCGCTCCGCCAATATATGCAGTTCGGCTGCCGGGTCGAATCGATGGTGTTTGACGACGATACCAACGCATGGACCCTTCGACTCCACGACGGCCGACAAATGACCACGCGTTTCGTGATCACTGGTGTGGGCGTCCTGTCGACGCCAACGGTGCCTAAATTCGAGGGCATGGCCAGCTTCGAGGGCTTGTCTTTTCATGCTTCTGATTGGCCTCATGAGCCGATCGACCTAACCGGTAAACGTGTAGCCGTTATCGGTACCGGCGCGACGGCGATTCAACTCATCCCAGAGGTTGCCAAAGTGGCCGGCCAATTGACCGTTTTCCAACGCCGCGCCAACTGGGCGGCGCCATTGAACAACGCGCCCATCTCTGAGTCTGAGATGGCGGCGATACGTGAGCGCTATGACGAAATATTCGCCGCCTGCGCGCGCAGTCCGGGCGGCTTTGAACATGAGCCGGACCGCCGTGGCTTTTATGACGTAAGTCCCGAACAGAGGCGCGAACTGTGGGACAAACTCTACGACGAGCCTGGCTTTGGCATCTGGCTGCAAAATTTCACCGAGATATTTCTCGACGCAACAGCCAACGCCGAGTTCTCGAACTATATCGCCGATCGCATTCGCCAACGGGTGAATGATCCGGAACTCGCAGACCGGCTGATTCCGAAGGACCACGGCTTTGGCATCCAGCGAGTACCCCTCGAAACCGGCTATTTCGAAACGTATAACCGCGCCAATGTCGAACTCGTCGATTCAGCCAAGACACCCCTTGTCCGCATCACGCCCACCGGGCTGGAAACCAGCGCAGCGGTATTCGAGTTCGACGTCATCGTCTATGCCACTGGTTTCGATGCGTTCACCGGCGCTTTCGATCAGATCGATATTCAGGGTACAGGCGGCGCGCGGCTGCGCGATAAGTGGGCGGCAGGCCCCGAGACCTACCTCGGTGCCACGATCTGCGGGTTCCCCAACCTACTGATGCTCGTTGGGCCGCAGACGGCCGCTTCGAACTTTCCCCGTGGTGCCGAGTTGAGCGTCGACTGGGCGACGCCTTTTCTTGAGTATATGTGGGCTCACGGTCACCAACGATTTGATATCGACGAGGCGGCGGAGGCTGAATGGGTAGAGCACGTAAAGCATATGTATCAAGGCGTCTTACTACGCACCGCCAAGAGCTGGTTCACGGGCTACAACTCAAACATCGCCGGTCACGAGTACGGCAAGATGCGGTACAACATCTACAATGGCGGTGGACCCAGGTACGCGAGAATGTTGCGGCAGGTAGCGGACAATGACTATGAGGGCTTTCACTTCCAGTAAGTGCAGCTCACTGGAAGCGCGCATAACAAGGAGACAACGATGCGGTTAGCAGGAAAAGTTGCCGTCATTACCGGCGGCGGAAGTGGTATCGGCCTGGCGTCTGTGATGAAGTTTGCGGCTGAGGGTGCGAACGTTGTGGTGGCAGACTTCAATGCCCAATCGGGCAACGCAGCGGTCGAAGCTGCGCTGCGAGAAGGTTATGACGTCTCCTTCATCGAGACCGATGTCGCCCGGGAAGAGCACGTCGAGGCGATGTGTGAACACGCACTGGAGGCCTATGGTCGCCTGGACATCCTATTTAACAACGCGGGCGTCGGCGGTGCGATTGGTCCGCTTACCGAAACGACCGCAGAAGACTGGAACTACACGTTTGACGTCCTCGCGAAAGGTGTCTTCCTTGGCATAAAACATGGCGCAAGGGTCATGCGCAGGCAGGGTACAGGCGGCGCCATAATCAACACCGCCTCCATCGCGGGATTGAGCGGTGATGGCGGGCCGCTGGTTTATTCTGCTGCAAAAGCTGCCGTGATCAATCTCTCGAAATCGTCGGCAGTGGAATTGGCGCCAGATTACATTCGCGTGAACGCAATTTGCCCTGGATTTATTGCAACACCACTTAACGACGAAGGTAATCCAGAAGCGACCAAGCATGCATATGCAAAAAGTCAGCCCTGGCCGGACTACGGTCGCGTTGAAGACATCGCAGGCACGGCGCTGTTTCTAGCCTCGGATGACGCCACGTTTGTCACCGGCGAAGCAATCGTTGTAGACGGCGGCGCCATCGCTCAGGGACCTGGACGTTCGCTCAAGTTCCCAAAAAAATCTGCCAGAAATTCACGTTATTCAGGTATAACAAAAGGCTCAACAGGTGCCGAGAATAAACTACGAAAACTCGATACCAATGAAACACACAACAACCAGCCTGACGGAGCGATGTAAGATGAGTTTGCACAACAAGGTCATATTAGTCACTGGCGGAGCAAGCGGTATTGGCCGTGCCACGGTCAACCGACTAGCGCTGGATGGCGCCCACGTAATCGTTGCAGACACGCAAGCCCAGCTTGCGGGTGAGGTTGTTACTGAGGTGCAGCAAGCGGGCGGTAGTGCTGAGGTGCATGAACTTGATGTCACGCAAGAAGGCGCTGCCAAAGCTGCCGTTAGCGCCATAGTGTCCGCACACGGACGATTAGACGGTGCTTTCAACAACGCAGGCATTGCCGGCCCAGTGGTCAAGTTAGTCGATATAGACCCGTCGCAATGGGCACAGGTCCTTGCCGTAAATCTAACGGGCGTTTTTAGTTGTATACAAGCCGAGATAGCGCAGATGATCCAACAGGAATCGGGAGGAAGCGTCGTCAACACTGCTTCCATCTGCGGTTTGGTGGCCTTATCTCACGCGGCCGCCTACAACGCTGCAAAGCACGGTGTAGTGGGCCTGACAAAAACAGCGGCACTCGAGTACGGACGAAATAACATCCGTGTCAACGCGATCTGTCCAGGATTCATTGACACGCCGATGCTTGAACAAAGCACAGGTGCAAGCGTAGAAATGCTCAACCGAGCTATCGGGACAGTGCCCATGCGCCGTATCGCAAACGCGACGGAAGTCGCAGACGTGGTCGCTTGGTTGTTGTCAGCACAGTCAAGCTACGTGAACGGTGTTGCAATGCCTGTAGACGGCGGACGGACCGTCCAATAATTGCACCATCGAGAAATTCATAGGCTTGACCCAGTCGGCCACCTAGAATCAAGGCATTAGAAAATACAAAGGAGACTGCGTTGGCGGTTAGTATCGATTCAGTTACAGGCTTAAAGCGTTTCAATACCCGTGCTGCAAAAGCGACGCAAAGAATTGCCGGCAAAGGCTATTCAGTGGTCGCTGATGAGGCCTTAAAAACACTCCCAGAAGCACCACCCGGCGCCGCCTTTAACGCCGCAGAACAAGCAAAGTATCGACAAAACAAAGAGGCGCGCGAGGGCTCTGCCAACTACATCTCAATGGACGGTGAATTTGCCAGTTACTTGCAAGATGTTTATTCAGAGCCTCCCGTAGAACGCGAAGCCCTGCATGACGAATGCGAGGTGTTGGTGGTCGGCGCGGGTTTTGCTGCCCTGCTCTTGTGGTACCGGTTAAAACAAGCCGGATTTAAAGACGTACGATTCTGCGAAAAAGGTGGCGATGTCGGCGGTACCTGGTACTGGAATCGTTATCCGGGCATAGCGTGTGATGTTGAGTCCTACAGTTATCTGCCACTGTTGGAGGAGATGGGTTACATACCCACCATGAAATTCGCTTCCGGATTCGAGATTCTCGAATACTGCCAACAGATGGCGACCAAATTTGGTTTTTACGATCGCTGCCTATTTCATACCACAGTGCAAGAAACCAAATGGAATAACGACACAAAACGTTGGACGGTGGAAACCGATCGCGGTGATGCCATGCAGGCAAAGTTTGTCGTGCTGGCCAACGGCATTCTGACGACCCCTAAGTTGGCACGCATCGAAGGTATGCAAACCTTCAAGGGAGAGGCATTTCATACCTCACGCTGGAATTACCATGTCGATCTAAAAGGTAAACGGGTGGCGATTATCGGCACGGGGGCCACCGCTGTGCAGGTCGTCCCAGAAATAGCCAAAGAAGTCGATGAACTTTTTGTGTTTCAACGAACGCCTTCAACCATTGACGTTAGAGATCAGCGAGAGACAACCGAAGAAGAAGCTGAGCGTTGGCGTCATGAACCAGGTTGGGCGGTAAACCGGCGCGAAAGACTGGCCTCGGTTACGGTAGGCCGCACCGCTATGAAGGCTAATGACGACTTCTTATCTGGCAAAGTTGATCATTTCAAAACGCCGAAAAAACACGCAGCACCGCTACCCCCCGAGGAATTAATAGAGCGTCAGCTAAACTCAAACTTTCGCATCATGGAGCAGATCCGGGCACGAGTAGATGAGGTCGTGCAGGACCCAGAGAGCGCAGAAGCCCTGAAGCCCTACTATGCCTATGGCTGCAAGCGCCCAGCATTTCACGACGAATATCTACCTACTTTCAACCGTTCCAATGTCCATTTAATCGATACAGCACCCCATGGCGTTTCCCTGATCAATGAGCGCGGGATTGTGCATGACGGCGTGGAGTATCCGGTTGACGTTTTGATTTATGCCACTGGCTTTCAGTGGATGGCAACGTCGACATTCAATATGGTCACAGGCATCGACGGTCGAACGCTAAAATCGAAGTGGCAGGATGAGGGCACAAAAACGTTCCTCGGCATGCACAGCAACGGCTTTCCCAACTTGTTGATTATGACCGGCCCGCAGGGCGGTGGCGGTCAGTTTAATTTCACCCGTGTCTGTGAAATGCATGCGACTTACGTCACCTGGATATTAACCACCATGAGGGAGCGCGGTCTTGCCACAGTCGATGTCAGCAAACAGGCCGAAGCAGAATACGCGGCTCACTGTCGCGAAGTAGATCTGCAGTCACGACCGTTGCGCGACTGTTATTCCTACTATAATGGTGAAGGAGACGGCGAGCCTGGCAGTCTCGCCTACTACGGGGGCGGCCAACGTTGGCATGAGTGGCGACAAGATGCACAACAAAACCTGACACCGTATCTGTTTACCAAGCCTGATGAAGACTAACTCTGCAGAGGGTTTACCACGCGTTACCAGCCAGTTTCAGACATGAGCTCAGCAACGATTATTAGCAAACAAGGAGAATTACATGGCCGCAAATACAGGCCAGTCGGCGCCCGACGATGTTTGGCTAGCGACGTTGCAAGAGGAAGTTCTAGAGCCTGATCTACCGATTATCGATCCACATCACCACTTGTGGTTGCGCAATGGTTATACCTACTTAATACCAGAGCTTGCGGCAGATCTGGCCAGTGGCCACAACATCGTGGCTAGTGTTTTTGCTGAGTGCCATTCGATGTACCGCGTCGGCGGCCCAGATGAGCAACGCTCATTAGGCGAAACTGAGTTTGTTCGAGGACAGGCGGCGATGAGCGCCAGCGGTGAATTCGGTAGCACTCGGGCTTGCGATGTCATGTTCGGCAACGTTGACCTCACCCTAGGCACTGCTGCGGCGCCAATA
>JAQWQN010000093.1 GCA_029244465.1 Pseudomonadales bacterium | reverse complement strand
CGGTTACGACGAATACGCAAAAGAGCGACTATGGTAATCACGCGACCGCGGGTGATAGACAATCAATTTTCGCGACCATGCTGCTGTCGCTTGAAGGTGGGGTAGTACGGTCGGTGCAAGAAGAACTAACAGAGCAGATTTTAGCCGCACGAAAGAGCGCCACAGCGAGGGCAAGAGCCCCTCATGCACGTCTTAGCCTGCTCCTAGACCCGGACTCCTTCGTCGAATACGGTGCGCTCGCGGGTCGCACCTCAAAGGTCGACGACAACATAGCAGCCGATGGTCTTGTCGGTGGCGTCGGTAACATTGCTGGCGCGCCGATCGTGGTGGCTTGCTACGACACTGACCTCTTAGACGGACAGCAAAGCGACCGAAACCTTCGCAAAATGGCGAAACTGCTCTACTTGAGTGCTGAACATCGGTGGCCATTCGTCTGCTTTGCAGACGGTAAAGGCGCACGAGCTGACGATCCCAGATCACCACCTCCGATCGCCGTCACTCCAAGAGGACGCTTTGATCTGTTAGATGGCTTAGCCGAAATAAACGGCTGGGCACCAACCGTTTCTATCGTCAGCGGCGCCTGTCATGACGGCCATGCTGCAATCGCAATGTTGACCGATTGCACGATCACGGTCGAAAACGCAACATTCCAAGCACACGGCGGCCCCGCAATCTCCGCGGAAGACTATGCTCAAGCAGGCAACGTTGATCTGATAGTGGCAACCGACACCGAGGCAATTGGCGCCGCGCGGCGCTATCTTGAGTTTTACCTCCTCGCCACCGCCGGCGCGGTCACCGTCCCAGAAAATGCGGCGCAGATTGGCGATGTCATTCCAGAAAATCGACGCCGACCTTATGACATGAGAAATGTTATGACCGCCCTCGTCGACCAAGGCAGCGCCTTGGAACTTGCCCCAAAATGGGGGCGTTCGATGTTAACCGCATTCGCTCGGCTGGGTGGGCGCACTATCGGCGTCTATGCCAATCAACCTAAGTCGCCACTTGCTGGCGCGATCGATGCCGATGCCGCTGACAAAGCAGCGCGCTTCATCGAGCTTTGCGACGCCTACGACTATCCCATCGTCTCGTTGATAGACAATCCAGGCTATATGGTTGGGCCAAAAGCTGAGAGGGATGGGATCGCCCGACACCATGCTCGACCACTCGCAGCACTTCATCATCGAAGCGTGCCACTCTATGCGGTGCAACTGCGCAAAGCCTACGGCTTAGGACCTTACGCCATGTCAGGCTGGGGGAGCGCCCGCCGAGTCCCGGAACTGCGACTCGCTTGGCCTTCAGTCGAATCCGGCGGAATGTCTTTAGAGGGAGCCGCATACTTGGTCAAGCGCAAAGAAATCCTTGCCGCAGAAAACTCAGAGGAGGCCCTGCGCATTCGTGATACCTATGCGGAATCAATGCGTGACGCAAATTCAGGGCTGCGCGCCGCTCGAAGTTATCAATTCGACGACGTTATTTTGCCCGCCGAAACCCGCCCTCGGATAATCTCAATGTTGCACAAGCTACGTCCCAGAGAGATGCCGAAGCCGCAGCAAGACGGTGGGCACAAGCGCCACATGATTGATTTGCGATGAAGGATTCAGCACACCCAAATGATCAATTAGCGGCCGCCAAGCGCTCCACCACAGACGCCGCTCGGCCAGACATTGTGACCAAAATCTCCGCAAGCGGAAAAATGACGGCACGGCAGCGCATGGCAGCACTGCTAGATCCTGGTTCAGAGGTTGAATTCGGATCCATCGCCGCAGCAAAGCAGGATGGAGAATGGATACCAGAAGCTGGTGGCGTCGACTTCATAGGCGCAATCGACGGACAACCCGTTATTGCGTCGTCCACAGATTACACCGATCACGGCGGTGGCTATGGCGCAGGGCGCCTTGGCCGCTTATTTGCTGTCGCGTACGAACGACGCTGGCCAGTGGTTTTGTTTGTCGATGGCGGTGGCAGCAGAGCACAGCACCCGCGCAGCGGACTTGGGCATATCGAAACCAGCGGCCAAATCGGCCGGTTTTCATTCTTAGATGGCTTGCCCGAACTGTCTGGTTGGGTGCCTACTATCGCAATCGTTTCTGGTCCTGCCTTCGCCGGACACGCAAGCCTCGCCGGCTTCAGTGATTTTCTAATCAGCACCCCTGGTTCATCCATTGGCATGGGAGGACCACCGATGGTCGAAGCTGCATTGGGACAACGTCTCTCTCCCAATGACCTTGCGGGAGCGGAAATGCACGAACTCGGTGGCGGCATCGATCTTCTTGTAGAGAGCGAGCAGGCTGCCATCAATGCAGCAAAAGAATATTTGCGATTTTATGGGCAACGACACACAACCGCCGTGGCGCCCACCGAAATCGACCTAGATCGTCTTGAGGGCAACTACGACGTTTGCCTCGTCATCGACAGCATCATCGATCGAAATTCCTGGTTCGAGCTACGCCCAAACTTTGCGCCAAATGTCGCGACAGCGCTGACACGCATAAATGGCAAGCCCGTCGGCTTAATGGCAAATCGCCTCGATAAAACTATTGATGAGCACGCAGCCGTTAAAATCGGCCGCTTTGTGGAGCTATGCAATACCTACGAATACCCCCTAGTGGCGCTCGTCGATACCCCCGGGTGTAGCACGCGACCTCGCCAAAAGAAAAAGGATGCAGCAAATACACCACTAGAAGTACCGGGTATAACAAGATGGCACACCAGAGTACTACTGGCGCACCAACAAAGGACCGTGCCTCTGATATCCATTCAGCTTGGACAAAATGGCGGCATTGCCGGAACTTTGATGACAGGCGTCTCAAGTACGCGTGGTGTACCGTTGATGAAACTGGCTTGGCCTTCGGTGACCATGGGGCAGCGCGATGGCTTCTCTGCTGTTGTGGATCACAATGCTTTTGATGATGTCATCCAACCGAACGAAACCTCCAACCGAGTACGTCGGTTACTGGCCCTCCTAGGTGCGGACGGTCTCGACCGACCGTCCCGCGCGGCGAAGAAACACTGGATAGATACCTGGTAGACAGGTCTCTATCCGGTGCGCAAACGGGTATTTCCGCAAAAGGCAGAGCAGCGCCCAATTAGCGACTCGCTGAACATCAAATCAATTCCTTGTTGTATGCTTAGACAAAATTAAACAATTGAGGCAGTCGAAATGGGTGGACCACTGAGCGGATTCAAAGTACTCGATATGTCGCGAGTATTAGCCGGTCCCGCAGCAACCGTACTCCTGGCAGATCAAGGAGCTGAAGTCATTAAAGTTGAACCGTTGCGAGGCGACGTCGTGCGCGCAATGGGCGGCGGCGGATTAACACCTGGGTTTTTGACCGCCAACAGAGGTAAACAGTCAATTGCCCTAGACCTTAAATCAGAGGCAGGTATCAAGATCGTCAAACGCCTCGCCGAAGATGCAGACGTTTTTGTGCAAAACTTTCGTCCTGGGGCCATTGATGGCATGGGTTTGGGTGAACCGGTGATTCGTGAAATCAACCCCGAAATCATCTACGTTTCCATGAGTGGTTTTGGGGAGAAGGGTCCCTACGCGCACAAACGTGTCTACGACCCGGTGATTCAAGCTCTGTCTGGTCTCGCAGACCTGCAAGCGACAGACGAGAATGATCGCCCACGCATGATTCGAACCGTCATTCCTGACAAAACGACCGGCATTACCGCGGCGCAGGCAATTACCGCCGCGCTCCTCTCGCGCGAACGTACAGGCGTCGGACAACATGTCAAAGTCGCCATGCTTGATGTAATGCTCGCCTATCTATGGCAGGAAGGACTTGGCGGTTTGACCATGGTCGGCGAAGAACACCGAGTCAAACGCGGTCAGCGGTCCAAAGACCTCATCTATGAAACCTCGGATGGCTACATTACTGCAGGCGCCGTATCGGATGCGGAATGGCGTGGGATGTGCAAGGCGCTGGATCGGGAAGAGTGGTTGACCGATGAACGTTTCGCCACACCCCGTGCTCGAGGCATGAACGCTAAGCAACGGCTTGAAATGACGGCAGAGGTGATGGTCACCAACACCTCTGCCTATTGGTTGGCACGCTTAGACGAATACGAGGTCCCAAGCGCACCGGTATTGAGCCGACCGCAAGTCATCGCTCAAGAACAAGTTCAAGTCAACGAAATACTCTCCGAATATAACCACCCGGGACTTGGCCTTGTCCGTCAGCCTCGCCCAGCAGCCCGTTTTGAGCGCACGCCGACCAATACCGAACAGCAAGCGGCTCGACTCGGCGAGCACGGCGTGGAGATCTTGCAAAAAGCAGGTTTTAGCGAGGACGAAATTTCACAGTTCACGCAATCTGGCGTTCTGGGCACGCCAACAATGTGATTTCGACGAACTGGGCAGAGGTCAGTTTTGCGCGTTGACGACCAACTTCTCCTCAGCCCTCGCCCCGGAGAGCATATTTCGCATCGCGTAATTGCCTTCATGGCACGCGTATTCGAAGATTTTTTCATCGCTCCGTTGCATAAACAAAACACCGCTAATTGGCGCTGTATAAGTGGCCGGATCAATCACCGTAAATTCGTAACGCAATGTTTCTTCATCGATCCGTTGAAAGCGCTCAGTGATATCAAGCTCTGCTGCATTGCCTGCCGAACTGAAAAAACTAGGCGAGAAACTCGACAGCTTTGGTGTAAAACTCGTTGTTGTGACCACCATAACATCCCCTTCCCAATGACCTCGTGATTCACCCATCCAAGTCGTAAGCCCTAATCTCGGCAGATTACTTAGCGGCACAATACGGGCGTCATGAATCATCTCATTCAAGATGACAACATGATCGTCCGTTTGAGTAATGCTGATATTTTGATTATAGCCACCGGGGAGAATCGGCGGACCGGAACTGAACCCCAACAAGCAACGCTCGGAGATACCACGTTGCTCAGGACCGGCCGTACCCACTCCCCCTACTCGCAGTCGAGCAATCGTATCGCCTTGTTTAATGTCGCCAATCACCTGTACCTCAACGCCGGGTTGATAGGCGGGCACGCGGCCATTCGTCGGGGCCACGATCAGGGACGTTCGGAGATCCGACTCAACACCCGTCGTATTGTCGTACCAAAAACTGTTGTACGAGCCGACATCCGCACCTTGCGGCGGTGCACCCCGATCCGCATCACTGGCCTCGTCCTGTTCTTGTGTCCGTCGTTTGGCTTCCGCCTGACGCGCAGCAGCTTCGAGCAGTGTCAAACTTGCCTTTTCTGCCTGTCCTTCAGGTCGCTCTAAAGGTATCAGGCTGCGATAGTCCCAGACACCGGACAGATCTGGGCGGCCATCGATCGCTTTGGACACACGGTCACTCGCGTCTGCAGCGATTGGCAGTCCCGCACATGCCACACAAAACAAGGCGATCTTATAGGGGCGAGCATGCATCTTATTGCGATCCATAACGGTTTCAGTAAGTCAGTTCCAAGCCTTCAAGCTCACCGGCCTCTCGCCAAGCCGTCAACAGTGCGTTGAATGCATTAGCACCAGGCGCATAAGACTCACCTTGAATACCCCCACCTTCAGTCGCAATCTTACCTTCGTTGTTGTAATAGCCTGGTGTGCAGGCATCAAAGAAAGCTATGTTGACCGCCGCAAGACTTCGAATCGTCTCAACCCAAGCCAATTCAGCCTCTTCAGTCGGTTGTGCATATCGAGCCCCGCGTGACTTTATTTCGTTAATTAGATAACTCACGTGTTGAGCCTGATCATCCAGAACTGCCGTCAGATTGGCAGAGAATCCGTTTTGTCCCAAACCCACCTGGAAGCAGTTCGGGAAACCGTTCATCGAGTAACCATGAAAGGTTTTCAGACCATCATGCCAATAATCGGACAAAGTGCGTTCGTCGCTTCCGGTGATCTCATAGCCTGCGCGTCGCGTGTACGACGTACCAACTTCGAAGCCGGTGGCATAGATGATGCAATCCACTTCATACTCGACGCCACCGACTACAACGCCTTTACTCGTGATGCGTTCGACACCTTGTTCATCGCTGGTATCAATCAGGGTCACGTTTGCACGATTGAACGTTGGCAGGTATTCATCGTTAAACGTCGGCCGTTTACAGAATTGTCGGTACCAGGGCTTTAACACCTCGGCAGTCGAGGAATCCTCCACGATGTTATTCACTCGTTCGCGAATCCCATTCATTTTGCGCATGTCAGCAAGCTCTACCAATTCAACCATCTCGTCCAGCGACACTTCAGCTTCCCCAGGTTTTGGTACCATGCTCGCAAACAGACGAAATATCTCGGTCCAGCCATCGTTGACAAGATCCTGCTCGACGGGCTGTCCGGTGACCATGGCATCGAAATTCTGTCGTCTTGCCTTCTGCCATCCTGGCTCAAGCGACTCGAACCATTTTTCATCGGTCGGCTTGTTACCTCTGAGATCTACCGACGAAGGCGTTCGTTGAAACAGGTAGAGGTGTTTCGCGTGCTTCGCTACATAAGGGACCGATTGGATGGTCGTGGCACCTGTCCCAATGACCGCGACGCGTTTGTCCTCTAGGCCGGTAAGGTTGCCGGTATGGTCTCCACCGGTATAGTCATAGTCCCAACGACTGGTATGGAAGGTGTGACCCTCAAAGTCCGCGAGCCCCGGGATCGCCGGAAGTTTCGGCCGATTCAGCGGACCTGTCGCCATGATCACAAAACGAGCACTGATTGCATCTTCCCGATCGGTCGATATTTTCCACCTAGCGGCATCCTCGTCCCAGCGTAAATCCGTCACGCGTGTTTGGAAGATCGCCCCCTCATAAAGGTTGAAAGACTCCGCAATACGTTGAGAATGGGAGTAGATTTCCGGCGCGTAGGAATACTTTTCCTTAGGCATGTAGTTGAGCTCTTCCAAGAGCGGTAGGTAGCAATAGGCTTCAATATCGCACTGGGCCCCAGGATAGCGATTCCAATACCAGGTGCCGCCAAAGTCCCCGCCTGCTTCGATAATTCGGACATTTTCAATACCGGCCTGCTGGCACCTCGCGCCCGCCAAAAGACCGCCAAAGCCGCCGCCGATAATGACCACTTCTGCTTCCGTATCAATGGCATCACGTTCGATACGTTCGACATAAGGGTCTTCGCTATAGTGGGCAAACTCATCTTTAATCTCTACGTATTGCTCATTGCCATCAACGCGCAAACGCTTGTCGCGTTCCGCTTGGTACTTGGCACGAATCTCTTCAGGGTCAAATCCAAGATTCGAATACTCTTTCGCTAGTTTGTTCATCCTTATCCCCTTATTACGATCAGTTCGTGGCTGCAGTAACAACAGCCATTTGGCGCGAAGCCAAAAGATACACCCAGCTGCGGACTTTTGGAAAGGGAGGATCAGCGAAATAGAGGCTGCCGTTGAAAAGCAAAACAAGACCGACCCGGATCGCCCGTTCAGTATGAACGTACTAATTGATAGCCCAAGCCAATGGGTTGGTACGTCATCAGCTTCGGAAAAGCCGGGTGTTTCCGCGCGGCTGGCGCAATGGCTTTAAAAGCCGATTCTGCGGTCCACTCCGCCTGATGAACGATACTTCGGCCATCCGTTGCGGCCAATAAGCGGCTCGCAATAAACCCTGGTTGTTGGCTCAAAAATTCTTCAACATAATCGCCGATCTCACGTACTGCTTGTGTGTGCTCTTCAGGCGTCGTCAAAAACGTCACAACAACGAAATGATGTCCACTGGTCGTATCGCGCATCGTCCCATCATCTTCAGACCCATCCTCCGTGGTCATGCTATCTCAGTACGGACAATGTCCCGACCCAAAACCATATTTTTCAGTTTCTGGAATGCGACCTCTCTGGACAGGTACTTCATCCCGCAATCCGGTGCGACGACAATCTGTCGTGCTGGCAAGACGTCCAACGCCGCCCTAATACGTTCAGCAATCAACTCGGGTGTCTCGGGTTGTACATCGCGCAGGTCAAGTACCCCCACGTGAACTTTTTTATTCGGCAACGAACGCAACAGATCCATCTTCAATTTGGGCTGCGCGCACTCAATTGAGACTTCGTCAGCTGCACACTCATCGAGCTCTGCGAGAAAAGCGTAACCTGCCGGTTTGTCGGCCACATGTTTGCCATATCCAAAACAAACGTGCAGAACCGTTGGGCCGCTCGCACCCTCTAGCGCTCGATCAATCGCGGCCACCGCATATTCTCTTGCGGCTTCCGGGCGCGCTTGCACGTACGGCTCGTCGAGTTGCACGATATCGACACCTGCTGCAAAGAGATCTCGGAGTTCAGCATTGACGGCATCCGCATAGGCTAGTGCCAAGTCGGCGGGTTCGCTGTAATAGTCGTTTTGCGCCTGCTGCGACATAGTAAATGGACCAGGCAACGTGACCTTGACCAATTTGTTCGTGTGTTCTTTCAAAAATGGAATAAACGGTGCTTCGACAGCCGCGACACGCCTTATCGCACCAACCACGCGGGGTACCGGTACGGTTTTGCCCGTTCTATCGACAGCTTCGCCAGGTGCATTGATATCAACCCCAGCGAGCGCGTTGGCAAACCGGTTCGAGTAACTCTCTCGACGCATTTCGCCATCGGTGACGATATCAAGACCCGCTCTCGTTTGGTCCGCCAACGCAATCAAAGTCGCATCATTCTGAGCTTCCTCAAGATCATCTGATGTCGGTTTCCACAGTTCGTGAAGTACAACGCGCGGCGGCAGCCGCTCGCCCAATCGAGTCTTGTCGATGAGCCAATCCGGCTGGGCATAGCTCCCCACCAACGACGTCGGTAGCAGCGGGTAGTCGATCATTTCTAACTCCGGTGGTTGCTCTGGCTGGCAGAGGTGCGCGCCAACACTAACCTGACACAGAGTAGATGTCAGTCCAAAATCGCCACACAAAACTGAGTCTTTAGCTGTCGTTCGACAGCGCTCTCAAGCAGCATTCGAACCCGTTTGAGGTCGAATAAATCGCCCGATAATATAGTGGCCGTCGCGCGTTCAAACGGCCTGGACTGACCAATTTGGTCGCAGTTGTCCACCCGCAGTGGCAAGAACCAAGCCACCTAAATCCCGCTTGGTGGCGCCTTCTGGTGCTTGACTATTGGCGAGGCTGAAGCAGGCATCTTGCACTAGACCATCATTTCTCGAGCCACTGAATCCCTTTTCTAACCGCAGCACTGAAGTAGTTCACCGCTAGGCTTCATACTCGAAGTAGGCATTGGATACCACAATACGATCGCCCACCGAGGCCTGGAATACGACTCGTCCAGGGCCATCTTGCCAAGCTTGTACACAAATCGTGTCATCCAACATCACCGGCGCTGAAAAACGAACTTTGATCTTGCGAAATCTCAAGGCATCCGAATCACAAATTGATGACAACAATAATTGACCACAGTGGCCAAAGGTACACAATCCGTGCAATATTGGCTCGTCAAAACCTCCAAACCTGGCCGCCTCTGGGTCAATATGCAACGGATTGTAGTCACCTGACAGACGGTAGATATGCGCCTGATTGTCACTGATGTGGGCTTCAGCCTGCCAGTCTGCGTCACCCTCAGGTGTCGCAATCTTCGCGGAGAAGGTTTGTCCCGAGCCGTCAAAAGGGTTGATGTCCCCCAGCGTTTCCACACCGCGACGGAAGGAGCCATTGACCATACGCAAATACACCTCGCCGCTGGCGTCGGTCACCTGACTCTCGCACTCGACGAAGCCATTACCTTTACCCCGCGGATGGACACCGATAAGACGAGAGGTCACCTGGACCGTGCCGGTGACTGGCAGCGGCTTGATCATCTCAAGATATCGCTCCGCATCGATATTCAATGGTCCGGGCGAACTGGGAATCTGGTCGGTATCTATCGGCGCTCCCGCACCACCCCATCGAATAGGAAAAGTTGGAAAAACTGCAAATTGGGGATGTTGCTCAAACACGAATCGAAGGTCTCTCGTCCCTATCCCAACGGCGTAGAGCAATACATCACGTTGCTCATAACTAATTGAGACAGGCTCTCCCCAGGGACCCGGTGCACCACCTGGTAGTGCACTTTGTGCGTCATAGTTCGCCATTTTTCTTGTTCCTTGTCATCGCCCGGCCAAAACAGTACCTGGCAAGCATAGCAACCGACAGCTTGTCTTTCACCGAAGATAACTTTCTATCCTGTGCGTCAACAGGCGCGCAACAAATAAATAGCCTATATTGCATCGAACCTGCGTCCACATTTTTGCAAACGTAACATCTGAGAGTATCGATCAATGTCCATCAGCGGTGGCGGTGTCAACAAAGTCCTCTACACCCTCGCCACAGCGAGCAAAATAGGACTATTGGATTCGGCTAAAGCGCTTAGCGCGAACAACACCTGCAAAGCGTGCGGTTTGGGGATGGGCGGCCAATTGGGCGGCATGACCAATGAACTCGGTGAATTCCCATCAGTCTGCAACAAGAGTATCCAAGCCCAATCAACGGACATACAAGCGCCCATCCCAAGCGAGATCTTCAATCACACGATTGAAGATCTATCGGAACTGTCCGCCAATCAACTTGAACACCTCGGACGGTTGGGCAGGCCCATTTTCAAAGCCAAGGGGCAGAATAGGTTCACGGAAATCGGTTGGAGCGAGGCGATAGACCGGGCCGTTACCGCGTTCGCAAATACCGAGCCAGATAGAACCTTCTTCTACAGTTCTGGCCGTTCTTCCAACGAAACAGGTTTTTCATTACAGCTACTGGCGCGCCTGTACGGCACCAACAACGTGTCCAACTGTTCGTATTATTGTCATCAAGCGACCAGTGAAGCTCTGGAATCGACCATTGGAACCGGTACCGCAACTGTTGAGCTAGATGACCTTAGCAAGTGCGATCTGTTTTTTCTGATCGGCGCCAACCC
>JAQWQN010000076.1 GCA_029244465.1 Pseudomonadales bacterium | reverse complement strand
GTTACCCAAGGACGATATTTACAACGGTGAGGTGAACCGCGACGACTTTGACAAGGCTGGGGGCGAATCCGTCCTGGGTCCATTTGACTCTGCGGACCGCTGGCTTGGTAGTATTGATCATCAGGGACGGTTTGGTCCCTTTCGCACGATTGTGGACTACACGGCTGCCAGTGATCGAGATTATTTTAGTGATCTTGGTTCGGATCTTGGGCTCTCAAGTCGTCGAGAACTAGAACGTCGCGGAGAAATTCAATACGAGCGTGGCAACTTGTTTGCCCGGATTTGGGCGCAGGGTTTTCAGCGCCTGGATGAAATACGAATTGACGAATACGAACGACTGCCAGAGTTCGAGGTGACGTGGCGTCGACGTCTGGTTGGTCCGGTGGAGTTTAGCGTCGCGTCGACCTGGGCGGATTTTGATCGGGACACGGAAGGATTGAACGGTTTAGCGGCGGTGACAGGATCTAGGTTGCACGTAGAACCTCGTCTCGAGGTGCCATTTTCGTGGCCGTTTGGTTTTCTATCGTTTGGTGGCGGTTATCGCCATACGAGCTACGATCTTGAGCAGGATACGAAGGCCGCGGGATCGCAGCTTATGAATGATGACCCTGAACGAGGAATTGCCCTTGCCCATGTTGATGGTGGACTCTTCTTTGAGCGCGAACTCAACTGGTTTAACACCGCCCTGATCCAGACCTTGGAACCAAGAGTTTATTTTCTTTGGCAAGATTTTGAAGATCAGTCAGGTCTGCCAAGTTTTGACTCTTCGACCTTAACGTTCAACTACAGCCAGTTGTTCAGAGATAATCGCTTCTCGGGCATCGATAGAATTTCAGATACCAGGCAGGTGTCCGCTGGGGTGACTAGCCGATTTTTATCCGCGAGCGATGGACGAGAGTACTTTCGGTTCTCGGTAGGAGAAATATTTTACTTATTAGATCGGCGGGTAACGTTAAATGATCGCACGAGCCCCAACGAGAGGCAAAGTACATCGGCTTACGCTGCAGAAATGTCAGCGAGTATTGCAAAGAACTGGAGCCTATATGGCAACTTGGTCTGGGATCCGAATGACAATGAGGTTGACGAGGGTGGTGGTGGCCTCCAGTTCCGCAGGGACAATCGACGGATCGTTAACATTGGCTTTCGACAAAATCGTGACAGTAGTGGCGTCGAACAGACCGACTTCTCAATGTATTGGCCGCTCTCGGATTCCTTAGCGATACTGGGAAGATGGAACTATGATCTGCAGAGCGGTCGAACGATAGAAGGATTCGGCGGTATTGAATATGAAGACTGCTGCTTGCAAGTTCGACTGATGGCAAGACGTTTTCTCGATAGTCGCACGGACAACTTTGCCGAGGTAGAAGCGGATGATGGCATCTTTGTTCAGATTGTATTCAAAGGGCTTGCTGGCTTTGGAACTAAGGTAGAATCAGTGCTCGAGCGAGGTATCCGTGGATACCGCAGTCCCGTACAAAGCGACTACTTCTCGAACTACGGTTCGAATAGGTATTAGCTTGCAGAGGGTATCGGTCGCTTAGTCGGCAAAACGACAGGCAAAAAAAGGCAGAAAGATGAAGATACTTAGAACGTTAACTGTAGCGATTGTAGTGTGGGCGGCAGTACCCGCGCTTGCGGTTTATCAGGACCTCGATGCCATTGTTGCCGTTGTAGAAGAAGACGTGGTTCTGGCATCTGAATTGCGCACGCGCTTTCAACAGATCGTCAAGCAAATGACATCGCAGAACATGCAAATCCCGCCAAACGAGATATTGCTCAGCCAAATCATGGAGCGGCTGATCATTGAAAGCCTGCAGAGACAAGAAGCTGAGAACCGCGGTGTTGTCATTGATGATGAGACGCTCACGCGAGCTGTAATGTCCTTTGCAGAGCAAAACGATATGACGCTTGAAGATTTTGAGCAGGCGTTGATTGCGGATGGGACAAGTTACCGGCAGTTCCGAGAAGAAATTCGCGGCGAGATCATGATCAATCGGTTGCAGCGGAACCTAATAAACCGACGTATTTCAATTTCTGAGCAAGATGTTCAAGGTTTGCTGAATTCGCCTTACTATAAAGAAATGTTCTCCGACGAATATCGTGTCGGACATATTCTCCTGTCGCTCGAATCCGGCGCAAGTGAATCAGCGGTAGCGGCTGCCGCGGCTAAAGGTGCACGCATTGTTGCAGAACTGCGCGCGGGCGCCGATTTTTCGCAATCGGCAGTAGAAAATTCATCGTCTTCCACGGCTTTGGAGGGTGGTGATCTCGGTCTCCGCAAGGCGGCTGAGTTGCCCAGTCTGTTTGTAGAAACGGTACTAGAGATGGGTGTGGGTGATGTGGCTGAACCGATTCAAACGTCTGGTGCGATTCACATTATAAAGTTGCTTGAAAGGCAGGGTGCTGGAACGCAGCGAGAGAGTCAGAGTTTGGTTCGGCACATACTCGTGCAGCCTTCTGCGATCCGCTCTGAAGAGGAAACTGAAGCGCTGATACGAAGTATTAAAGCTGAGCTCGATGCGGGTGGTGATTTTGCAGAGCTGGCAGAGCTGCATTCTGAGGATCCATCAAGTGCGTTAAACGGCGGTTCCTTGGGTTGGTCTGCGCCAGGGGTATTCGTCCCAAAATTTACCGAGACTATGCTCGCATTGAACAAGCTTCAGCTGAGTGAACCATTTCAGACTCAGTACGGTTGGCATGTGCTCGAGGTACTCGATCGTCGTGAAGAGGACATGAGTGATGAGGCGCGAGAAAACATGGCGATGGAAATATTGCATCGACGCCGATTTGAAGAAGAGCAGCAAGAATGGCTCAAAGAACTTCGAGATGAGGCGTTTGTCGAAATACGCATGTAACGCATGCTTGTAATCACGCCAGGCGAGCCCGGTGGGGTTGGCCCTGATATTGCTTTGCGTCTATTTCAAGAAGCCCGGGAACAACCGGTTCTCGTGATTGCCGACCCTGAGCTATTACAAGCCCGAGCAGACGCTTTGCGGGTTGCAATGAGCTTTGAAACCTATGAGCAAGCCCAAGATCGGGTCAGCCTTGACGCAGGCACGATGACCGTGATGCCCACGTATATTTCTGGCAGCAAACTCCCAGGACGACTTGATCCCGACAATGTGGCCGGAGTAATGCGAGCGTTAGATCGCGCGATAAGCGGTTGTTTGGACGGAGAGTTCGCAGGTCTGGTCACAGGACCGATGCAAAAGTCAGTCGTCAACGACGCGGGATTGTCGTTTACAGGTCATACCGAATACCTTGCAGAGCGAAGTGGCATTGAAGATGTGGTGATGCTCCTAGCCAACACAAAAATGCGGGTCGCGCTGGCTACAACGCATGTGCCACTGAAAGACGTATCTGGAGTGTTGACCATGGAGTTGTTGGTACGCCGACTACGGATACTTGAGTCCGATCTCCGCCTAAGGTTCCAGATTAGGAATCCCAGGATTTTGGTCGCCGGGTTGAACCCCCATGCGGGAGAGGGCGGACATTTGGGGAGAGAAGAAATTGAAGTCATTGAGCCTGCGTGCGCTGTGCTGCGGGCTGAAGGCATGGATCTTGTCGGACCGCTCCCTGCGGATACGATCTTTACCGATCGACATCTTGGCAATTGTGATGCGGTTCTGGCCATGTTCCATGATCAGGGCCTGCCTGTGCTCAAATACTCCGGCTTCGGTGAGGCGGTCAACATTACCCTCGGTCTACCGTTTGTGAGAACGAGCGTGGATCACGGCACCGCATTAGACGTAGCCGGCTCAGGGTTGGTTGATTGCTCAAGTATGCGACAAGCGCTTGCCATGGCCGGATGGTTGATACGTTCCCGTGAAAGCACGTAAGCGCTTCGGTCAACATTTCCTCACGGATGAAAGCGTTTTAACGCGCCTCTCTAACTCAATTGGCGTCCAAGAGGGCGATGTAGTTTTGGAGATTGGTCCTGGTCACGGTGCGTTAACGGAATTTATATATGGCGTACCGTCCGTACGCTACATTGGCATAGAGATAGACCGGGATCTGATACCGCAATTGGCGGCGCGTTTCCCCGATCTGGAGCTGATCAATGAAGATGTCCTGCGAGTTGATCTAAACGAGATTTTGCAGGGGGAAAGTGTCCGCGTTGTAGGAAATCTGCCTTACAACATTTCCACCCCTTTGCTCCTGAAGCTCTCGGAATGGGTACGGGAGACTCCAGGCGTGATGATCGACAGTCACTTTATGGTGCAACGTGAGCTTGGAACGC
This sequence comes from Pseudomonadales bacterium, assembly GCA_029244465.1. GTDB lineage: Bacteria > Pseudomonadota > Gammaproteobacteria > Pseudomonadales > Azotimanducaceae > UBA4421. The sequence goes on along the minus strand of JAQWQN010000076.1, from coordinate 7,058 downwards.
GCATGTGTGCAACCCCGGGTAATAAAAACTGGGGGCGACTTAGTGTCATGATCCAGCTCATGTTTGACGTTGAATATCTGTTTGAGGTTGCGCCTGAAAGCTTCAAACCGCCGCCAAAAGTTTGGTCGGGCGTCATTAGACTGAGACCCTCAAATCAATGGCAGGATGTTCCTGCTGATACGATCGGGCAGATAGACGATGTCTGTAAGCGAGCATTTAGTGGACGTCGAAAAAAGCTCTCGAACGCGTTGAAGCATTTGGAAGTGGATTGGGCCGCGGTCGGCATAGATGATACCAAACGCGCAGATGACGTAACTATCGCGGAATTTGTTACTCTCGCTAACTATGTTGAGAGGAAACCCGATTAAGAAGGGAGTGGACCATCGATACAGGCAATTCATTGATTGAAGTCAGAGTAGTGACAAAGTACCTGGCCGACCAGTCTGACGCGGGTGAAGAGCGCTTTGTGTTCGCGTACACGATCACGATCACGAATCGCAGAAGTGACTCCGCACAGTTGTTGAATCGACACTGGGTGATAACCGATGCAACAGGTGGTGTCGAAGAAGTCAGGGGCGAAGGTGTGGTTGGACATCAGCCGGACCTTGCTCCTGGCGAATCGTTTGAATACACCAGCGGAGCGATCTTAAAAACACCGGTGGGAACTATGGAAGGAAGCTACGAGTTCACAGACGGCCAAGGTGGTCGCTTTAACGCAGCTATTCCTGTTTTCTCACTTAGTGTCCCTAACCTGGTGCATTAGTGGCAACCTACGCCATTGGTGATTTGCAGGGTTGTCTGGCTGAGTTTGAGCAGCTTCTCGAAGTGATGTCGTTTGGTCGTCAAGACCAACTTTGGTTAGTGGGTGATCTGATCAACAGAGGACCGAATTCCAAGCAAACGTTAGAGGCGGTCATCGCTTTGGGTAGCCAGGTCGTTACTGTGCTTGGTAACCACGATCTGCATTTTCTTGCGATCCAAGATGGCGGACACGAACCCTCTCGGTCGGATACGTTTGACGAACTATTGGCCAGTCCTCGCGTTGAGGAATATGCGAGCTGGTTGCGCTGTCAAAAGTTGGCGCATGTCGATGAGACGCTTGGTTTTGCGATGACCCACGCAGGTATTCCCCATATCTGGACGGTACAAGAGGCGATGGCATTAGCCTCGGAGGTTGAGGCGGTTCTGCGAGACGAGGGCGAAATTAGCTACCGCGAATACTGTGAGACTTTGTATGGTAATGAACCTGCGTTGTGGGATGAGGGATTAGAAGGAATGTCGCGGTTCCGAATGATAACCAATTACTTGACGCGGATGAGACTAATACGCGACGACGGGCGTCTCGATTTTGATCATAAGGGTGCCCTCATAGATGCGCCCTATGGATGGTCTCCTTGGTTCGAGCTTAACCCACTAAGAACTGAGACGCTTGTGTTCGGGCACTGGGCCGCGTTAGACGGTGATACCGGACTGTCCGACACAGTGGGCATTGATACCGGCTGCGTATGGGGTCGAAAGATGACTGGGATTTGCCTCGAGACGCGAGAGATATATACCATTCCGGCAACTCAGGAAACTAGTTAACTCGTGCGGTAATCGGCTAACGCTTGAGTTGCTTCGTCAGCCGTTGGATTGAGACTAGGCCTGGCCAAGAATTGACGACCGCGCTCTAAACTTCCTGGGTCGCGTTTACAGCTAACTCATGAAGACTCTTAACGCCGCTGGCGAACATCATCGGCGTCCTCGGTTGATGTATTTATGTGCTCGGATAGTGGCTCGAAAAGTATGTGCATCGCCAGGCGCAAAGCTGAGAGCGATTTCGCGTGTGTAAGCCAGAATTCCGAGCGGGTACCAGAGAAGACCTCGGGATTAAGCGGGTTGGTCTATGGAGGCGTGCGAGTTAGGCTTAACGCATGAAATTGCCTTTTGATTGCTATTTGGTGGGTGGCGCCGTGCGTGACGAGCTACTGGGTCGTCCAGTCGTGGATCGAGATTGGGTTGTGGTCGGCGCAAGCGTGAAGGCAATGCGCGAGCTTGGGTTCCAACAAGTTGGTCGTGACTTTCCGGTTTTTCTGCACCCGAAGACGAAGGAGGAATTCGCTCTTGCACGAACTGAACGTCAAAGCGGCCAGGGTCACACGGGCTTTGCGGTTTACGCTGATCCGTCTGTGACCTTGGAAGATGACTTGGTGCGTAGAGATCTGACAATTAATGCCATGGCGATCAGTGCGCAAGGAATTTTGGTAGACCCATATGATGGTGCCGGCGACGTTGAACTGAAAACACTCCGCCATGTTTCTCAGGCCTTCGCCGAGGATCCGCTCCGAATATTTCGAGTAGCGCGTTTTGCGGCTGAGCTAAAGGGTTTCACCGTTGCGCAACAAACGGCCGCGATGATGACGATGATGTGTGAGCGCGGAGATTTAAAAAGTTTGTCGGCGGAAAGGGTGTGGAATGAGTTACGCAAGGCGCTTAACTCAGCGTGCCCGCGTCGATTTTTTGAGGTACTGGAAGCGTGCGGTGGACTCAATGATTGGTTCCCTGAAGTGATTGTTACGCCGTTGCAGTTCGATGAACACGGTAACGAGTACAAAAATTTTGTGGCCTTTCTCGGGTCGGTTAAGAGGTGGGAATCAGTTTGCCAACGCTTGAAGGTACCCAATGCTTTTCGGCAACGCCTAGGCGATTGGCAGCGCTGGCGGGAAGTCGTTAGAGCATGGCAGGATACCTCGCCGGATCGGCTGTCGGCAGCCTTTGTCAATCTAAAGGTGACGCATGGTCCGCAACGACTGAATGATCTTCTCGCGGTGATTCCGGAAATAGAGAACCGAACCCAATTGCAAGAACTTGCAGCCCAGTTCGGCAAGCTCACATTGGGTGAAACGCATCTGACGGGGAAAGAATTTGGCGAGGCGTTGGACGCGAAACGTATCCTTTGGCTAGAACAGAGAGGCGTTGGCGGGCCCGGTTGAACAAAGCTTAGTTCGCGAGTTCATCCATTGGCCAGCGCGCTCGGGTATTGATTTCTAGCGGAGCGCGCTCACCCCGAGCCAATCGAAGCGCACCCGCATAGGCGATCATCGCGCCGTTATCAGTGCAGAATTCAGGTGGTGGATAAAATACAGCTGCGTTTAAGTCGGATGCGAGTTTTGCTCGCAGCTTGGTGTTGGCGCTGACGCCACCGGCCATGATTATTCGTGGAATAGCGGTTTGCTCAATCGCACGACGGCACTTGATAAAGAGCGTTTCGACCACCGCATGCTCGAAAGCCAAGGAGATATCAGCGATGTCTTGTGATGAGAGCGGTTGGTTGGCTTTGACCGTGTTCAGCGAATGGGTCTTGAGACCACTAAAACTAAAATCCAATCCGGGGCGATCTGTCATCGGGCGTGGGAAGGTAAATCGCGTGGCGTCACCCGCTAACGCCGCTTTAGCGATCGCTGGACCGCCTGGGTAGTTGAGTCCCAACATTTTTGCAACTTTATCGAAGGCTTCACCCGCGGCATCATCAACAGACTCGCCGAGAATGGTGTAGTCGCCCACGGTATCCACTTGGACCAGCTGGGTATGCCCCCCCGATACCAAGAGCGCAATAAACGGGAGCTCTGGCAAATCGGCGTCCGCAGCGATCAACGGTGCGAGAAGATGAGCCTCCATGTGGTGAACTTCGATTGCGGGCAGGGTCAAAGACCAAGCCAATGACCTGGCAAATGTCGCACCGACGAGCAATGCACCCATAAGACCAGGGCCCGCAGTGTACGCGATACCATCAAGATCGGTGAGCTTTAGGGCGCATTGTCTTAACAGTTCGTCCGTCAGCGGCTTAATCTTGCGAATGTGATCGCGGCTGGCAAGCTCTGGCACAACCCCGCCATAGTCTGCATGCAGATCGATCTGGCTGTACAGGACTTGGCCGAGCAACCCCGATTCGGTGTCGAAGATCGCTAAGCCGGTTTCATCACAAGAAGTTTCTATCCCAAGAACGCGCATAAGTGCATGATACCGGATCTCCTGCGCGCGCGTAGCACTAGTCGCGCCATGGATTTATAAGGTTGCTCGGCATGGGATTGATGTGTAACATCCGCGCCCTTTGTTGATCTTAAGGGCCCCATGCCGCACGTTAAAGTACGAGAAAACGAACCCTTTGATGTCGCCTTGCGTCGTTTCAAGCGTTCCTGTGAAAAAGCAGGCGTATTGTCTGAAGTGAGACGGCGTGAGTTCTACGAAAAACCCACCTCAGTTCGCAAACGTAAAGCAGCGGCTGCGGTCAAGAGACATGCGAAAAAACTACAGCGTGAGTCTCGCAAATACGAACGGTCGTTTTAGCGAGTTCGAGCAGGATTTTCCTGATCGCGCAAAAACCTAACCCGTCCAGCGTGGCATACACCGTGCCAACTTTCGCCTAGAATTCTACCTGCCTATTTTTGTCGCAGGAAACGATGCCATGCCCCAATCTGAACGACAGCTGCAAATTGTAGAAGTCACTAAAACTGCAATGAAAGCGCGGGAAAAAGAGCGCGTTGCTGTATTGCGGATGGTGAACGCTGAGCTCAAGCGGGTTGAAGTTGATGAACGTCGTGAGCTGACGGATGAGGATGTTATTACCATCCTCAAAAAAATGGTCAAGCAGCGCCAGGACGCGCATGGGCAGTTCCATGCCGCAGGTCGTGAGGACTTGGCAAATCAAGAAGCTTTTGAAATTGCTCTCATCGAAGAGTTTCTGCCGCGCATGATGTCGGAAGATGAGTTAGTTGTACTCGTCGAGCGGTGCATCTTAGAAAATGGCGCTGCGGGTATGCAAGATATGGGCAAAGTTATGGGTGCCTTAAAAAAATCCGGCGGTCAATTTGATATGGGCAAAGCCAGTGGATTGGTAAAAGCCAAGTTAGGCTAGCGACCCAACCTGTAACGAGTTCCTAAGCTAGGACGAAAGCGAATGGTAGATAAATCACAAGTGGGTACAACCAGCACGGTTGTACCCGTTGTTTTGGCGGGTGGCGTGGGTTCTCGACTCTGGCCAATCTCTCGAGCCTTGTTTCCAAAGCAGTTTCATCGATTGCTCGGAGACCATTCTTTTTTGCAGGCGACGTTACTTCGAGCCCAGACGGTGACGTCAGCCAAGCCCATCATTGTTTGCAATGAAGAGCACCGCTTCTTGGTGGCGGAACAATGCCGAGAGATAAACGTGGTGTGGCAGGCACTTATTTTAGAGCCAGAAGGGCGCAATAGTGCCCCTGCTATTGCACTTGCCGCACACGCTGCGGATGAAAATGCTGTCTTGCTCGTGTTGCCCTCTGATCATGTTGTTACGGATGCGGCACAATTCCGCGCGGCGTCGCTTGAAGCGGTGCGAGGGGCGGAGGCCGGTGGCCTTGTTACTTTTGGCGTGCTGCCTGATCGCCCGGAGACAGGATATGGATACCTTAAAGTAGAGAAAGGTCAGGCGGGGTTGCAACCGGTAGAAGCGTTTGTCGAAAAACCAAATGCGGACGTTGCGGAGCGGTATTTGGCGAGTGGTGAGTACCTTTGGAACAGTGGCATGTTTGTCATGGGTGTACAAAGCTACCTAGGCGAATTGGCTCGCTATCAATCGGAAATGGCGACAGCGGTCGCCGACGCCATGAGTGAGGCAACGTCGGATATGGATTTTCTGCGACCGAGCGCAAGATTCCTCCAGTCCCCTGCAGATTCGATAGATTTTGCAGTCATGGAAAAAACAGATCGTGCGCAAGTGGTGCCTGTCGATTTTGGCTGGAATGACATTGGCTCCTGGGACGCGGTGTCGGCACAACTCGCTGAGGATGAGTCTGGCAATCACTTTCACGGCGACGTCGTCTCTGTGGATACAGAAAATTCGTTGGTGTTTGCCCAAAATCGACTGATTGGCGTGCTTGGTGTCGATGACTTGGTTGTCGTAGAAACCAAGGATGCCGTGCTGATTTCAGCGCGTGATCGCGTGCAAGATGTGAAATCGATTGTGAAAAAGCTAGAGAACGATGATCGGGACGAGTCTCGATATCATCGCGAAGTGTTCCGACCCTGGGGAAGTTACGAAGGCATTGATGAAGGCGGGCGCTATCAGGTCAAACGCATCAAGGTAAACCCGGGCGCGGCTTTGAGTCTCCAAATGCACCACCACCGATCTGAACACTGGATTGTCGTGCGTGGCACCGGCCGAATAACCAGCGGCGATGATGTATTTACACTGGGGGAAAATGAAAGCACCTACATTCCTCGCGGCGTAAAGCATCGGTTGGAAAATCCAGGGAAGTTACAGCTGGAAATGATTGAAGTGCAAGTGGGACCCTATCTTGGTGAAGACGATATTGAACGTTTCGAAGATGTGTACGGCAGATAGCAAACCTATTTCTTTGCTCGCCTAAGCTATTTGCGGCGTACGTAAAGCTAGTTCCATGCTAGTCTGGACCTCCCTATAGACGACGCACACGACAGTGGCTGGCCGCATACCCCAGAGCTTCATCAATGATTTGATTGACCGTCTCGACATTGTCGATGTGGTTGAGCGTCGCATGACGCTTAAAAAGACGGGTAAAAATTATTCGGGTCTTTGCCCTTTTCACGATGAAAAAACGCCTTCGTTCTCCGTCAGCCCAGATAAACAGTTCTTTCACTGTTTCGGCTGTCAGGAAAGTGGCACAGCGCTTTCCTTCGTCATGAAGTTTGATCGGCTTGAATTTGTTGAGGCGGTCGAGCAGATTTCGAGTGACCTTGGTCTTGAAGTACTTAGAGAGAAGAGTGTTGGGTTTAGCAAGCCAAAAGATCCAGGTCTGTATGACATTCTGCAGCGAGCAGAGCGGTATTTTCGTCACTCGCTACGAGATGCAGAGCCAGCGGTCCAATACCTCAAAGAGAGAGGTTTAACCGGTGAAGTGGCTCGCGATTTTGGCATCGGGTACGCACCGGATGGGTGGCAAAACCTCGAAGAAAATTTAGACGGCGTGAGCGAGCAACAGTTGCTGAATGCGGGTCTGGCGATCACGAACGATAGCGGTCGGACCTACGACCGATTTCGTGATCGGGTCATGTTTCCGATTAGA
>JAQWQN010000070.1 GCA_029244465.1 Pseudomonadales bacterium | reverse complement strand
CGGCAGGTACTACTTCCATCGCTAATCCAGCTTCTAGACATTCGTTGGCTGACAGCCATTCTGCTGCGAGCAAGAACCAACTTGCGCGCTGGCGACCCATTAGACGAGGAAAGGTATAAGTGCTCGAGAGTTCAGCGGTAAGCCCCAGCGCAGAAAATGGCGCTCGCAAGCGGCCCTTTTCGGACATGATTACGAAATCTGCCAGCCCGCAGACCGTGGCGCCATAGCCGACGCCTAACCCATTGACGGCCGCGATAAATGGTTTTGGGAAATCGATCATCGCATCGATCATTCCGGCCAAACCGTACTTGGGTTTGTAGTCGTCAGTAGCCGCCAGGTCAGCACCGGCAGAGAACGCCCGACCAGCGCCGGTCAATACGAGCACTTTGATTTCATCGTCGCGAGCTGTCGACAAAAATGTCTCTGCGAGCGCGTCCATCATCTGTGGATTGAGTGCGTTTAACGAGTCAGGACGGTTCATTTCTACGACTCGAACGGCCGCGTCTGTGGAAATTGCGAGGGTATCCAAAGTTCGTCTCCCTTTGTGTTGTGAAGTGGGGTTATAGAATGCTTAACGGTGATCTTCAAGCATCGGTCCATAAAGGGGAGGCCTCTTTCAGAAGCCGGTCCATTTTGGTCATCCGTGCGATGGCCTCACCTGAAGTCGGGTCGCTCAATGTTGCTGTGTACCAAATAATTTCTGTCTTGGGGCTATCAGATAGAGCAACCACGTGTCCTTGGGCTAAGTAATCATGCTCGGCGATAACAGGTCCGTTTAAGTATTGCACTTCGATGGCGCCAAACAATCCAACATATGGCCCTCTAATTGGAATTATATGCGGTTCAACCTCTCTGAAAGCGTGCACAAACGGCGCTATGGGTGCAACGTTGCCGCCATAGAGTGTATCGTCGCTGTAGCAGTTCATAGGTTCAGTGATGACCGCAAGCCGCTCGTCGACACTCTCTTGCGGAATGCGAACGGGACATTTAGGCGAGGGGGCATCGACCGTCACTTCTGCCATCATGCGCAGATCACTCGGAGGTCGGATTGCGTTTATTCGCTGGCTGACCTCGGAGTCTGTGTCCTTCCCTAAAGAGGCAGACCCTGCCATTACGACCGTTCCGGCTTTGTTCTCCATCCAGATTCGTACGGTGTTTGCACCGTGCGCCTCAAGCTTGCAACAGACGGGTTCATGATCGATTGTTGCGGCTTTGAAATAGAGTGACATCCCACCCTGCGACCACCATGCATCGCCAAAGTGTGCGACTAAGAGCGGTGGAAACTGTTCCATATGGATGGAGCCGGCGATCGTACCCCCCTGGAATCCAAGATCTTGCGCGGTGTCGTTGTCATGTATCCCGCCCTTTTCATCGGCTGATGTGTTCTTAGGTCGGCGCCATGGCCCGACGATCGCTGTAGACATGATTTGACTCATAAATTGCGGTACGTCAGTGTAACGTAAACTCGCGACACTGCGTGGGCAGGTCATGTGGAGTGGGGTATCATGCTGTTAAACAAATCGTGGGGAGGCGTGCTGTCAATGGGTATTCCTAACGAATTCAATCCGGAAGCAATTGCCGCAAAGTCGGCGCCGGATATGCGTATGTATCAAGTGGAAGTGTCTTCTACCGAGCCGATGAAATCTCTGTTGGAAAGTAATCCGGAGATCTATTTTGTCACCCCGCAAGGCGGCAGCCAGTGGGGGACGTGGGAATTTAAACCGGGCTCGTATTACGACACCACGACCGGGGTGAAACACCCTTACTGGGCCGAGCATCGACTGCCGCAACCGACTAAAGACATCGATCAGTTACGCCGAGATATGGTCGAATGGGGATACTGTAAAATTGCAGAGGCTTTGGCGCCAGAACAAGTCGACGTGCTTAGGGACCGCGTTCTCGAACAGGCCGAAGGGGAACGGCTCGCGGCTATCGCGCAGAAAACACCCAGTGGCCAGAACATCAATTGCTGTGTAAACAAAGGGCGTTGCTTTGAACAGTTGATCGAACAGCATCCAGCCGCGGTTCAAGGTGGACCGTTGGTCGAACAGTTGGTGACAGAAGCGCTGGGAAGCGGCTGGATTTGTACCTCATTGATCGCGTCGATTTCTCTCAAGGGTGGTGTGCCGCAAGCGTTGCATCAGGATCAAAGCAATGCTCTCGACTCACGCAGTCCAATGACAGTGAATGTGTTGACCGCGATCACGGATATGGACGAAAGCAACGGTGGCACTTTGGTTATACCGGGTAGTCATACGGCTCTCGCAGAGGCCGTTCGTGAGCGAAAGCCCGTTGGTAAGTTACCGCCAGCGATTAACATAGAGGCAAAGGCAGGCACGATGGTCATCACCGATGGCCGACTATTGCACGGCACCGGGATCAATCACACCACCGCGCCGCGGATTGTGATGCTCAACGGCATGCAAAAGCCGTGGATGCGTCAACAGGAAAACTGGATGTTATCCGTCAGTCCTGACGTACTTCGCCGTGCTTCGCCCAAATTACTCCATCGTATGGGATATCAAGCGACCACTGGGACACAGACCAATGAGGGGCACGGGTTCGGTGCGAAAGGTTTCGCGGGTGAAGCTGCGGGCGCAACCGTAGCCTTCCGTTTGGCGGCGGATGCGGGTGAGTACGTTCGTGTTGGAGAGCTGAGTTCAACTTCAAGCGAGGAAGAACTTCGGGCGGATTTCACGCTCCGCAGAGTGGTGGGCGAGGCGCGCAAGGGCGGACAAAGTGCGCCCGTCGGGATCAGCGGCATGCGGTTGCCGTCAGGCGAGGGCTAAACGCTAGTCGAGCTCGGCGTTTAGCTGCAGTCTGAAGGTTTTTTGCAAAGCCTCTACAGCTTGCCCCAACCCATCTGGATCGACGAACGTATTCGGGTCATATGCCATGCCTGGTTGGTGTTTTTCAGACAAGTTGTACTGAGAGCCGTGAGAGGAGACCCAGACGTCAACCAGCATTTCCTTCTGAGCGTGAAACGTTTGTGCAAAATCTTCAGCTACGCCGGGGTAAGTCGGATCGATTAACATCTTTTTCCCGGGGTTAATCGAACCCATATTGATGATCGCGACTCGGTAATCGCGTCCTGCCTCATTGATGATCCAGGAGTAGCTGGACCTGCCTTCGGTGTGTCCTGGGTGATGATGTGTCGTTACTTGAAGCCAGCCCAACTCGATGACCTCCCCGTCATCCAAGCGACGATCAACCGTCACTGCGGGGAATTGAAAATCGAGGCATTCGCCGAAGTGAGCGTCGCTGGCGCCACCATCCTCAAGTACTCGCGCATCGTCTGGGGTCGCCCATACTTGCGCTCCCGTGAGTGCTTTGATTTCGGCAAACGCGGCCACGTGATCGAAGTGTGCTTGGGTGGTTAGCATGAGCTTGACGTCTTCAAGACGAAATCCGAGCCCTGCTATGTTGTTCTTGATCATGGCGGTAGAGTCTTGCAACGCCGTGTTGACCAGGATATGCCCGTCATCAGTAGTGATTAGATAAACACTGAGACCGGCATTGCCGACAGCGTACAGGTTACCAATCACCCGATGTGCAGGATAAGGTTCGCTCCAGTCGGCGGGCCATGTGGCATCGGCGGCTAAACAACGTTCGGCCGCCCTTGCCGACTGAGTGGCGAGAAGCGTCCCGGCTAAAACTATTGTTAGAAAAATCTTCACAACTGCCTCCTGATTAACAGTATCTTTCCGGACCCTGCCATTGACCGGCTGAGTAGCGGTCGCCATGACACCAGCCGATCGGTAGTACTTGTTCTATTCTGGCGATATCAGTCTCGCTAAGGGTGAGATCGACGCCAGCTGCCAGTTCGTCTAGGTGATCAACGGATCTTGTCCCAGGAATTGGGATGATGTGATCGCCCTTGGCGAGTAGCCACGCGATAGCAAGACTTGCAGCTTGGGTGCCCATCTCTGCCGCGAGGCTTCTAAATGGCTCGGTCACCTGGCAATTGCGTTGTAGGTTTTGCTTCTGAAAGCGAGGGTTCACCTTCAGAAAGGCAAGCGATTGACAGGTGTCATAGTCCAGCACATTGTCGGTTAGCAAGGTGCGACCCACTGGGCTGAAAGCCACGAAGCTAGCGCCTAGTTCAGCTGTTTTCTGTATCAACCCCATTTCCGGTGACCGAGTCGACAGTGAATACTCTGACTGTACAGCACCGATCGGATGAGTTTCCTGTGCGACAGCAAGTGAGGTCGGTGCGATTTCGGAAAAGCCGATTTGTCGAGTTTTGCCAGATTTGACGAGCGTCGCGAGCGCCTCCGTGACCTCCTCGATGGGCACCGCTTCGTCCCTGCGATGCACATACAACAATTCCACTTGGTCAACACCCAGGCGTTGGAGTGATTTGTCTAGTTCGCGACTAAGGTGTGCGAGCGTGTTGTCAAAGTAGCGCGTGCCGTCAGGTTTGCTGGTGATGCCCGCTTTGGTGGCGATGGCAAATAGGTCGTTTGCTTGCCTTCCCTGCTTGGCCAAAAACGACCCAATGCGGGTCTCGGACATGCCGGCACCGTAGACGTTAGAGGTGTCGATGTGATTAATTCCTAAATCTAAACAACGCGCGAGCACTGCGTGCGATTTATCATCATCAGTCGGCCCGTAAAAGTCACTCAACGACATGGCACCATAGCCAATGGCAGATATTGGGGTAGCGAGTTGACCAAAACTTCTTTGTTTCATTTGTTGTCCACAGATTTCTATAGGTCGGCAAGGAAAGGCTACAGGGTTATAGAGATGGTGGCGATAGCGAAATGGTTTCCTCTGTCCGGCTAGCACTCGTGCTTTGAATGCGTAACACTAAGATTCTAGAAAATGCATGGACATCGGGATGTCTGACCCCTATTGGGCATTGGCCGCCGGCTGCGTGCCTGACGCACTACCATGGGATATCCCACGTATTGCACACGCTGCCGGCTTCAGCTCATGTGGCATGTGGATTGATACCAAGACAACGTGGGATCAATACTCGCTGGCGAAAACGAAACGCTCTTTGCGCGAAACTGGAATGCAGCTTATCGATGTAGAAGCACTCTGGCTTGCTGGTGGTGTGGAACCAACTGATTCGCACAAGATCGCGATTGAAGCAGGTTTGGAACTTGGCGCGAAAAACGTTCTGGTTGTATCCGCTCACGATGAACATGACGCATCGATAGAACAATTTCACGCGCTCTGTGCGCTGGCGGGTGACGATATTCGAGTCAATCTAGAGTTTGGTGAGTTTACGCAAATTCGCTCGCTCCCTGCGGCACGAGAGTTTATTCGTACGGTTGACCACAAAGCCGCTGGGATACTGGTTGATCTCATGCACCTGAATCGTGCCGGGGACGCGTTTCCCGATTTAAATGATCAGGTTTTTTCTTATGTCCAGGTCTGTGATTTCTGGCAATCCTCAAAAAAGATGGCGGGCGACGCGTACATCGAAGCTGCCGTAGATTGGCGATGTAACCTCGGCGAAGGCGAGGCGAATCGCCTCGATATTAAAACGGTCTGTCGTGCAGACGTCGATGTCAGTCTCGAAATTCGATCAAAGGCCCTGCGTGAGAAATTTCCAGATCCTGTTGCGCGGGCCAGACAGATTTGGACAACGTGTCATCGCAACGCGTTTCTTTAAGTTGTGCACAGTGGGCTCTTCTTTACGTCTTCTGGTATGAATCTATTGATACGAAGTTGGTCAACACTATTCTCGATTGGCCTGGTCGTGATTGTTCATGCTGATGTGGATGCAGAACGCGTCGTGAATGCCAATTCGGAGCCCGAAAACTGGCTTACCCACGGTCGTACGTATGCCGAAGAACGCGAATCACCGCTCACGCAAATCAACAAAGACAATATTAATCAATTGGGTTTGGCCTGGTATTTCGACACAAATACTCAACGAGGTCTGGAAGGGTCACCGCTGGTTATTGAGGGTGTGATCTATTCGACGACGAGTTGGAGTCGGGTCTATGCCCACGATGCGGCCAGTGGCGAATTGCTTTGGCAGTATGATCCGCTCGTGCCACGTGCTTGGGGCGTGAATGCTTGTTGTGATGTGGTCAATCGGGGTTTGGCAGCATGGGGCGAAAGTCTCTATCTCGGAACACTTGACGGTCGGCTGGTCGCGTTGAATCGTGTTGACGGACGAGTTCGATGGGAAACGCTCACGATTGATCGGAGTCGTCCCTACACGATCACGGGTGCTCCAAGAGCCGTGAATGGCAAGATCATTATTGGCAACGGCGGCGCCGAGTACGGCGTGCGGGGTTATGTTACGGCGTATGATGCATTGACAGGAGCTCAGGCCTGGCGATTTTACACGGTTCCTGGAGACCCTGGTAAGCCCTACGAATCGGACGTCATGCGAATGGCGGCGAAAACATGGACCGGGGATATCTACTGGAAAGTCGGTGGCGGCGGCACAGTTTGGGACTCAATGGCATACGACCCGGAGTTCAACCTTCTATACATCGGTGTGGGAAATGGCTCGCCTTGGAATAGGTGGGTGCGCAGTCCTGATGGCGGAGATAACCTGTTTTTGTCCTCCATCGTCGCGCTCAATCCCGATACCGGTGCGTATGTCTGGCACTATCAAACAACGCCCAGTGATACCTGGGACTACACTGCGACCCAACATATCCTGCTGGCTGACATTGAAATCCGTAACAAGACGCGCAAAGTCCTGATGCAGGCACCTAAGAACGGCTTCTTTTACGTGATAGATCGTGAAACGGGAGAACTGATCGCTGCCGACAAATATGTCCCTGTGACGTGGGCGAGCCAGGTCAACCTGGAGACAGGACGTCCGATGGAAACTGGCAATGCAGATCACTCGGCCGAATCACAAAATACCGCGCCCGCAGCCTTAGGTGGCCACAATTGGCAACCCATGGCGTACAACCAGGCTAGCGGGTTGGTGTACATACCAGCAATTGAAGCTGTACAGCCGTATAGCACTGCGCAGGCATTCTCGTTTCGTGGCAGTTCTCAGTGGAATCTAGGTCAGGCGGAAGCCGCTGGCAAAGGCGGATTGAGGGGGGTCCCTTCTGTGCTGCTTGAGTCGGTGTTTAAAAAACTCCTGCGCGGCCGACTGATCGCATGGGATCCAGGGTTACAGCAAGAGCGTTGGCGAGTTGACCATACAACGATGTGGAACGGCGGGGTACTGACGACCCAATCCGGTCTTGTTTTTCAGGGTACCGGTGATCGCCGCCTAGTCGCCTATGACGCGGATAGTGGCGAGCTTCTTTGGGAGGTGGAGACAGGTACTGGTATCGTGGCACCGCCGATCAGTTATGCCGTTAATGGCGAGCAATACATCGCAGTGCTTGCCGGATGGGGAGGCGTTGGTGGTCTGTCGCTCCCACAGAGTATCAATGCCAATGGCACCAGTCGTCTTTTGGTCTACAAATTAGGTGGTACCGGCAGTCATCCTACCAATCTAATCGAACTCGAGATGGCAGAGGCACCGCCGGCAACGGTCGCATCCCGTGAGTCAATTGACCGCGGTGAGGTCGTGTATGGTGAGTACTGCGCGCGTTGTCATGGACTTGCCGTAGGGAAGGGTGGTGTTGTCTCTGACTTGCGTTACCTCGACGCTGCGACGCACGAAATTTTCGATGAGATTGTGTTAGGCGGTGTGTTTAGTGGTGTTGGGATGGTGAGTTTTGCCGACTTACTTTCGGAAAATGATGTAGCAGACGTCCACAATTACCTCATAGCAGCTGCGCATCAAACCTGGGACGAGCAAAATTCTGCTGATTGGTGGCGTACGTTTCTGGTATGGGTGTCTGACGTTGCGGCGGAGTTTGTCGTGTGGGTTTTGTCGCCCTCGATGTCCTAGGTTGCATCGACCAGTCCGGTTCTTGATGCGTTTCCTCGAAGCCCCCTTAACGGTTCCTTGACGCCATTGCTGAATCGTTGCTCGCGGTCGATGTGATGGCGTGATTACTCCGCTAGCGAAAACGCCCAGATTTCTGCATTAGTCGGTATCTGCCGAGTCGTCAGTCGTGTCGGGAGAGGCATTGATTCAGGCTTGTCTGTGATTTCGCTGTAGGTTCTGGACAACGATCCAACGTGTAGATTGGCAACACCGACCATTACTGCAAGGTACTGCACGCCGTCCACGCGATAGGTCATTAGACCGGCCGTTGGTGCTGCGCTCAGGGGCGATTGCCAAAGCAACTCGCCAGTCTTGTCGTTAAACGCTTTGAGGGATGGTTCGACGTCGCCTGAGAATAACAGCCCACCCGCGGTGGTTAGCAGGCCGGTAGATATGGGTGCGACCTGATCATGTGTCCATGCCAGGCGTTTGTTCGCCAGGTCGACGGCTGGCAGGCGCGCTAGCTTGCCGTCTTGGGCGTCGGGGTGGTCTGCCGCCGAGATGCGTACCCCAGAGGTCAGCAAGGCCGAGCCTTTGTCACTCAAAAGCATGCACATTTCGAACAGTGGCAGGTAGGCGAGTCCGGTCTGTGTGCTGAACGACGTCGGGGGCCAGCTTCTGGCGCCAAGAGCGGTCGGACAGATTGTCGTTGGTCTGTCCGGACTTGGCATTTTCTCTGGATCGATTGTTTTGGCACCAGTTTCCGGGTCAATAGCCGTGATGACGTTCTGTACACCGGGATCTATAGAGAAGAGGTACTCGCCCGTGCGCGCGTCGAGTGCCTCAAGCACAGCCATTTTGCCCGTGTTCATGACGACCTTGCGTGGCTTGCCGTCGATCGGAATTGAGACAATCTGGCGCTCGAATGCCCAATCCAGATCCCATTGGTCGTTGGGCATGTGTTGATAAAACCAAACCAGTTCGCCCGTGTCTGGGTTGATGGCCACTGTACAGTTTGTGTACAGCGCAGCATTCGAGACGTTTGCTGCATCCAATTCGTGTAGTAATGGCCCGGTATCGTAGGTTGGTGCAATGCCGAAGTAGACGAGGTTCAGCTCGGCATCATAAGTGCCTTGATGCCACACAGAGCCACCGCTACGTTTCTCAATGGGTAGGTTGTTCCAAGTCTCACCGCCAGGTTCACCGGGTCTGGCGATACTATCGAAACGCCAACGTTCTTCGCCTGAGTTGATGTCTACGGCAACAATGAACCCGCCCTTTGGCATAAAACTTGCGGTTACGCCCTGTATCACCTTGTCACCGACGACCAACGGAGCAGTTCGGAGTTGGTACTGGGCTCGTCCGGTAGCGGCAGGCGCTCGGGTGTCGATGGCGTGATTCCAGATGAGCGTGCCATCTTTGGCGTTAAGGGCCAGAAGGCGGAGATCTGAGGTTGGAACGAGTACTTTGCCAGCATGCAGACCGATACCCATCTTGGCGCTTGATCGCGAACTACCGGGATGTGCGTATCGCCATAGAACTTGCCCGGTGGAGGCTTCCATCGCGAGTACCGTATCGGGGTAGGTATGCAGGTACATGATGCCTTGATGCACGAGCGGTGCCGACATATTGGCACCACTGCGAAGAGGGGCTCGCCAGGCAGGCTGCAGGCGGACGATGTTCTCTCGATTAATTTGCGCCAGCTTGCTGAAGTTCGTGCCGTTGGATGTATTGCCCCATCTTATCCAGTCGTCAGCGGAAGGGTTTGCGACGGTTGCGTCAGAGATGATGCTTAGGTTTTGCAATAACTCTGACTGTGTCGATGAGTGCGCTACCGGCGCGTATGGGTCGGTTGTGTCGCCTGGTAACGGGGGGATGTGCAACCTATCTAGTTCAGCTTGACCATTTGGGAGTGCTTTGCCTTGAGGCAATCCGTTGGCTTTTAGAATGAACGCTAGCAGGTTGGTATAGGTTTCCGCGCTCAGACTGTTAGGCGCAGCCACCGGCATTCTTTGCACGTGGAAGGCGAGTGCGCTCACTGGTTTACCGCGCCAGGATTGATCAAACCTTTCACCGACTAATGGCGGTGAAAGGTGGATCCCTCGCATGTCGGACCCATGACAAACGGCACAATGTTCTGCGTATTTCTGCGCGCCAATATCAGCCTGGTCGACAGAGAAGCTGGCGTTATCGGCCGTCCCGTAGGGTGTCCAAAAAGTCACGCCAATAACGACTAAGTTTTGTAAATATCGCGACAACAGCCTGATTGTCCTTGGTTGGAAATGATTAGGAGAGTGCCTGGAGTTCTACGCATGATCAAGAAAGCCGCTCAACCGGTCATGCCATTCACATTTAAGCGGCGCACAATCCACAGAACTCCGATGGCGCAAAGAGCGAACGTGCCAACGTACACGCTGATCACCAAAGCCAAGCTGAGACTAGGCAAGATCGGCGCCATGATGGTTAGCACATGGAATGCAAAGAAAAGGATAGCGATATTAAAAAACGCCAGTTCCCGTGCTATCGGTGTGCGAAGATCTGGGTCCAGCATACGCAACAATAGGATACCGCTGCCCGTTGAGCCACAGCAGCATCCAAATGCGGTCAGTGCTCGCTCGATGCCATGTTCATTCAGTTGTCTGCCAAAACCAAAACACAGTAATGCGGTTGCGGCACTGACCGCCAGACAGACGACCAGTATAGGCATGAAGTACTCGGCTAAAAGCGCGAACTCGACACTCATAATAGTCGCGACCACCATGAAATCGACTGCGGAACCGGTTATCCGCCGCTGCGTATCATCGTCTATAAACCGACCGAGTCCAAAGCGATCAAGCCCAGCGCGCAAAATGACGCAAATGATCAGACCGTGGAAAAAGAAAAGATTGTGACTGAAGATGACATCCAAATGTATGTCGCCTAGATCTAACTGGGAAACCAACGGATTCATAAAGTTAATGTAGGCATCGGTCATTAGATAGGCGACAGCAAGAATCGCTAAGTGATAACCGAGCGTGTCGACATTAGCTGGGTGTGTGACCTGTTTGCCCGCGGAAAGAGTCGTGTTCTCGTTAAGTACGCCAGCGACGAATTCATCGTCAATGCGAGCACTGCGGTTGGCGTTCAAACCCTGACGGACAGCCCAACGTGCTACGGGTACGCCGATGCCAAACGCTGCAATAAAG
>JAQWQN010000069.1 GCA_029244465.1 Pseudomonadales bacterium | reverse complement strand
CAGAAAAAATGGTGATCAGAAAAATGTGGTAAATCGCGTAAGCGCTGCTAACAAATTAGGCAGCGTGGCGTTCAGCAGAAGGATTTACGCGGGTGAGTAGCGCCATCACCCCGCGAAGTTCTGCAGGGTTTAGGTCTGCAACGTCGGCGAAAGCGTACGTCGACGTTGCGGTTTTCGACCGCGGTTCTGACCTGTGCCAGGAGGCGCCAAGGTGCTTAGTCAAGCAGGCTGGATAAGCTATCGCGCGCACGCGTAATGGCGTCAACATGGGCGGCCGGGTCTCGTAAATCCTGGTTCATTGTCACCATGGCAACATGAGTGACCCCCATATCGCGCAGGGCTTTAATGCGGTCTGGGTCGGTGTCTGAAGGAATGATGCATTCAATACCGATGTCCGCTGGGTTTCGTTCGGCTCGTTTGGCGCTTTCCTGCACCTGTTGGATCTGCTCACTCAATCCCTTGTTTACAAATGGGAACCACCCGTCTGCCAGCCGACCAACGCGTTCAATGACTTGGGGCGCCATACCGCCGAGCCAGATTGGAATATTTTTGTTGGGTGGTAGTGGATTCAAGCCAGCGTCCGTGATTGTGTGACCTTCTCCTGAGAAGGTGATCGCTTCATCACGCCATAGTTGACGCAATAAATCGATTTGCTCTTCGGAGCGATGACCACGGTCATTAAAATTGGCGCCAAGCGCTTCATACTCCACTGCATTCCAGCCGGTACCGACACCAAGACGCAATCGGCCCTTGCTCAGAACGTCGACACACGCTGCTTGTTTCGCGACCAATGCCGTCTGACGTTGCGGCAGGATGACGACAGCGGTCACAAGTTCAATAGTTGTGGTCAGTGCCGCTAGGTACGAGAACAGGACCAGCGGTTCTTGAAACATACTTTTGCTGGTGTAAGGACCCTGCCAGTCCGGGCGGCTGGCCGTATTTGCGCCAAGAACGTGGTCGTAGGCCAGCAGGTGGTCGTAGCCGAGCGACTCAGCGACAATGGCGAAATTAGCGACCACGTCCGGGTCTGCGCCAATTTCAGTTTGCGGAAAGACGACGCCAATTTTCATGTTTCTATACCACTTTGAATTTGATTGTATTCGTTAGGGCCTGCCTTAAAGCGAACTGTGAGCGTGATCGATTGAACGCATCAGGGGTCTCCTTTCCTCCGAATCCAGACAGGTTAGTGACCATCCTAGCCGGTCATCCTACGGTGTACCAGCGGCGTGTTAGTGCTGAAAAGTCTCGCGTTCTGGCGTATGTTGCGTGGCTCAGGAGCCTGCAAGATCTGACTTTTTTGCGTTTCGCCTCGTTGATCAAAGCAGTTTGGTGTAACCGGGTATGAATCGATCGGCGCTTTGCTGTCGGGCACATCAGGGCGATGGGTGGGACCTGGTCAAGCCAAATAATCCAGACGAACGACGAAGAAAAAGACGGTGAGTTTATCGCGCATGCAAAGAGTAATTAACAGCATAATCAACGCCTTCGACAGATACATGCCAGAGCCTTTTGCGTTTGGGTTACTGATGACGTTTGTCGCGATGTTGCTGGCGTGGCTGGCAACGGACAACCGGCCGACAGAGGTGTTGGTCGCATGGGGAGATGGCCTGTCGATGCTGTTACCCTTTATTACACAAGTGTGCCTTACCATTCTTTTCGCTTATGCGTTGGCCCACCTGGGTCCAGTACCCAGGTACCTGGAGCGTCTTGCCTCGCTACCCGGGTCCGCAACGGCGGCTTATGCATTCTGTGCTGCCTTCACCAGCATCGTTTGCTTGATCTGCTGGCCCTTGGGCACCATTCTTGGCGGATTGATGGCAAAGCACGTCGCGCTCAGTTGCAGAAACCGCGGTATCGAGGTGCACTATCCGCTGCTAGGTGGGGCCGCTTTCGCAGGTTTTGTTGTTTGGCATATGGGCTATACGGGTTCCGCGCCGCTGTTCGTTGCGACAGAGGGAAACGCCATGCAAGCACAGATCGGGGCGCTCATACCCATTACGGAAACCACGCTTTCGCGGTTTAATTTACTCACCATCCTGGCGACAGTCGTAACCGTGGCATTCTTTGCGACACGTCTGGAACCTAGAAAAGTAGAACCGATTACCGAAGCCATGGCAGCAAGCGCAAGTGCGGAGACCCTGCGGCCAACGGAAGCAGTGCCAAAACCAGGATTTGCAGGCCGTATCGAGAATACACGTTGGCTCACCACGCTCGCGGGTTGCCTGTTATTCGCGTACATCGGTTACTGGTTTTCCATTGAGGGGTTGCGCTTAGATTTAAATTTGGTGAATTGGTCTTTCCTGGCTTTATGTCTGGTTTTTAGCCGTTCAGCCCGTCAGTTTAATGAGGTATTAATGACCGGAGGGCGGGCTATCGTGCCTACGCTTCTCCAGTATCCGCTGTACGCTGGCGTAATGGGGATCATGCTCAATAGCGGACTTGTTTTAGACATCGCTGACTTTTTTGTCAGAATCGGGAGCGCGGAAACGTTGCCTTTACTGGCCTTTTTCTCGGGCGGCTTTATAAACTTGTTTATCCCTTCAGGCGGTGCCCAATGGACCGTGCAGGGCCCTGCTTTCTTAGAAGCAGCTAGACAACTCGGTACGGATCCGGCCTTGATTGTCATGGGGGTAGCTTACGGAGACCAATGGACCAATATCATCCACCCTTTCACGATTATTCCATTGCTCATCATGACGGGATTACGCGCAGGTCAAGTTCTGCCTTTTTCGTTTGTCCTTTTTCTGGTTGCGACCATACCGCTTGCCGGCGGCCTATTTCTGGCTTCGGTTCTCTAGGCCTTCGAGCGAGCGTCGCTGATCTGGCGAGGAGAGCTCATTGGTTCGGTTTTATTGCGGTCAGGGCTGCGGCAATGGGTGGCCAGGGGTTGGGTTGCTGAGCAAGCATGGTCAGAAGATCCAGCTGCTCTTGCTGAACTTCTGGTGTCGCCGTTTGGCCAACCGCTGCGAGAGCGGCGTCGAGTTGTTCACGCCCTTTGGGATTGCAATTGTGCCCCGTTAGCCGGAACTGTGCTGGGATCAGCGGGCCGAAAACCAGACCTGCGGCGAGTTCAGGAAAATCTGCGATATCGGGTTCCAGTCCTGCAGCAGTGGCCAGTTCCACCGCGACTTCGTGGAAAAGGAGAGGGGCTCCAAGTTTTCGCAGTTCGCGGAATTGATGGATTTGATTTGACATAGCATCTGGGTGCACCAATGGCCGATGACCGGCAAAAACCATCGCGATCCAGCGAGCTTGCAACTCAAGCACAGGAAAGTAGGGCCCAGTTAATTGAAGCTGACCAACAAAAGCAAGACCCTCCACCTTGGGATTGAAGGTGTACTGGTAGAGGTCCAGGTCAGCGTTATCCAGGTTCAGCGCGTGCTGCAATTCCTCGCTCAGATAGGGCAGGTTAAGGTCATAGCCTGTGCCGGCGATAATGGCATCGATGGCCTCGGTCCTGCCGTCAGCGAAGGTCACTTCCGCTGCGGAGACCTGGGTTGGCATGTCCCGGCTCTGGATGCGTCCTTCCTGGCACAGGTCGAGGTAGTTCTGGCATTGGGCCAACCCAGCCTCCATGAGATTTTCCGATGGTTCGTGTGCGCCAAAGTCGAAAGGGTTACCGTGTAATTGTAATATCTGCTCACGCAACCCCGCGGCTGCGACTTCAGGCGGGAGTGTACGACCTATGAACAATGCAGCCCGGTTAAAGAAACGCCAGTCCGCCGGGATACTTTCATGGTATTTTTTGATGATATAGCGAGCTTTGCGACAGCTTGAAAAAACCGCTGTCGAGGGTTCCGCCGCCAAATCGCTGGCAATCTCAAGGCCACTGATATTATTGCCAAGCGTCAGTACCCGTTGACCCTTGAATGCTGCCGAGCCTGGGTAGTCGAAGGCATGTATGAGGCCGCCACGGCCGGCAAAGCTGTTTAGTCCATCGATCTGCTGAGGCATTTTAGGTTTGTTGTAGCGTCCGCTGGCGATCACCACAGAGCTGGCGTCTAGAGTATGGCGGCCATCGTTATCCAGGTAATGGACACGGAACCCCTTGTCTTGGCGGCGTTCGATTTGTTCAACCTGTGCACCTGTCCGGACCCGCTCATTGAGCGCGAATGTCTTCGCGTACTCGTTCAAGTAAGCGCCAACCTGTGCAGCAGAAGGGAACATAGGGGTGTCGTCGCTGTGGGCCAAATCCGAGAAAACGGTGGTTGCTTTGGACGTGTTGGTTACCATGTCTGGCCAGACGCCGCTGTGGCTGGCTGAGGTATTCCATTGACCCCCAATCGCGTCACTAGCTTCTAGGAGCAGGGGTGGCAAGCCTTCGTCGAGTAGCGCTTTGGCGGTGGCAAGCCCGCCTGGGCCTGCGCCGATGATGACGATGGGCTCGATCTTTTGATTCCTCTCAGACATGCTGTTTTTCTTCCTATTACAGGTGCCGAGTGCTGCGGTCCCGACCGATTTTTGTTTGCGTGCCGATTGCAGTATCGCGCTTCCGTGCGTTTCATTGCAAAAAGGCGTTCGTAGTCCTGATCCTGTGCCGTTATAAAGCCGGCCGATCAGTCACCAGCCTACGCAAGCTCTATCATCACCATAGGGTGTGCTGGTGACAGAATGATAAATATACATAGCAAGATACTCACTCAGGATTGCTGCCTAGGACGTCAAGTAAAAGAGGGCGGGTCTGCGGACCTTGTGTTATCTGGGCTATGGCAGTAAGGCGCTAGCCATCAACTCTGCGGGTTCGATAACTTGTTCTGCCCTCAGGACAATAGACTATCGGTCCTGGGAGAGGTAGGGCATCGGCTTGCCCATGGGAGCCAATGTCATAGGCGGCTCCCCGCCCTCCTGTTTAGCGAAAGCGCGCAGAGATCTCTCAGTTGGCGACAGGCTGGATGCGGCTACGCGGATTTTAAGTGTAACGTTGATCAAGTCACCTTCATGAATGCGTTGGTTGCAGATAAAGGGTGTTGGCTTCTTGTGACGAACAGAAACTTTGAGAGACTCTTCAGCTATAAACTGCGTTTGACATCGGGCCCGCCGGCGTGCGGCCCGGTTGCGGACACCTGCCGATCGGACTTGGCAAGAGGCGCGATCTTCGCGCCTTTGGTCCGAGATTAACCCATCATTAAATGTAGGCGTCACGCCAATAAATGGTGTACGTTATTGGCTTAACGGGTTGTTGCACGGGTGCATTTTTGCGCTGAACACGGCAGAGGCAACAGTGAAAAATACTAATTTATCGGATGAGAATCAGGAAGAAATAAAAATGCCAAGCCAAGAACACGAGGCCCTCGTCGCCGCAGTGCAAGCCGCGCCACCTGCTGCGGGAACCCTTGAAGCATCCCGGGCGGGGTACGATGCCATGCTAGGGGCCAACCCGGTCGCCGAGGACGTCACCATTGAAGAGCTGACGATCGGTAACTTCAATGCTGACTGGGTCAGCACGCCTAACAGTCATGTTAATCGCTGCATCCTATATCTACACGGTGGTGGGTATGTTATTGGCAGCAATATTGGCTACCGTGAATTTGCTGGACGACTGGCACGAGCCACACAGGCGCGAGTGTTGGTCATCAATTATCGGCTGGCGCCGGAAAATCCGTTCCCAGCTGCCGTCGACGACGCAGTAGCGGCCTACCGCTACATACTTGGGCAGGGCATTGGTGCCAGCCGTATTATGATCGCGGGCGACTCCGCCGGAGGCGGGCTGGCGATCGCAACGCTGGTTGCCTTGCGTGATGCAGGGGATCCGATGCCGGCGTGCGCAACTTGCTTATCACCCTGGGTCGACCTTGAAATGACTGGCGACTCTGCGCAGCCAGGCGCTGTGGATGATCCGATGGTCGCGACACAAGGCGTTGGCGACTTCGCTGCTCAGTATGCGGGCGAAGATTTGCGAAATCCGCTGGCCGCCCCCTTGCACGCGAACCTGGCCGGGTTACCGCCTTTGTTGGTTTTTGTTGGCACGCGAGAAATACTGTTCGACGATGCAACGAGAATTGTCGAGAACGCGCAATCAGCGGGTGTCGAGGCGACGCTGCAGATTGGGCAAGGATTGATCCATGTATGGCCGGTGTTTCCGCTCCCTGAATCAGCGGAAACACTCGAGAGTATTGGTGCATTCACGTTAAAAAATGTCAGCTGACACAAAAACGCGACAATCAGAAAATGCCTTGTGGCAGAGGACAGCTGGTTGGTGGTGGTATCGATCGAATAGGCGATACAGTCGGTGAGATTAAGTATCAGAAGAGGTGGCTATGAGTGCTCAACGCGGAGAGACAAGTCGACGGGAATTATTAAAGAAAACGGCGGTTAGTCTGGCCGCGGGTACAAT
>JAQWQN010000054.1 GCA_029244465.1 Pseudomonadales bacterium | reverse complement strand
GTTGGTCTATTGTTTGCGTACTCCCACCACCGGGGTTGAGCGCTCGATCAAATTCTTGTCGTCTCTTCATTCTGTATCCTCTTACAGAAAGACATCTCAAATGGCGTAAAGCGTGATTTGGGGATGCTCTTACTGGGACTTGTCACGGATTTGTTCAATGTGCGTGGGTTAGCGAACAAAATAAGGTCTTCGTGGCCCTTGCTGTGGCTGTCCGTGGCAATCGCACGTGGTCTGGGGCGGCGTCAGATAAACTCTCTTGAAGAACTTGCTTGGAATGCGTGTGCGCGGAAGTGCTAACTGTGTTCGGCCTCCGTTTAGGGTTATCTGGCATAGGCAACACGTTTTACAACGGCATGCGGGTGAGTAATGTCATCGCACCTCAGCGGCAGAACAATGCACAGACCGCGTCGGCCGCAAGCTTCATTTTGACTGGCTCTGTCACAACCCGTTATGAGGTAAGCGAGACGCCGCTAATATGGCGCAATCTGACATTCAGGACGTTGTTGGCTGCATAGCTCTGTCTCTAAGCCTAGCGCTACGCCTAAAGGATATTCTGGCTGAGTGTTTTTGCTGCAAGGAAGTAGTAATAAGCGCTCCACAGATTAAGTGCGGAAAATTCCGATACGCCAACGTTCGTGCGCCCAGAGCGGCGGCATCTATCCAAATCATGCCACGGCGTGAGGGTCCGCAGATCCGCGCACCAGTGCGGCCTTCCGGGCCTCAGAGTCGTCGCTGAGCCGCACAAATGAAACGGGATAAGTGGGTGTGTTATCGACGGAAACTGTCGGCGCATCTTCCGGATAATCGACCAGCACGGGCCCCATTTCCGCAGTCAGTAAGCTGAGCGCTGCGTCTATCACGCGATGCTGGAACTCGGTATCGCCGGGCGGGCGCCCGACTAACGGGAGGCTCACCCATAGGGCACGAGGAGGCTGCATACTTTGCGAATTCTCTCGCACCAGACTAATGCCCTCGGTCATGATGCCATCGCGCTCCAGGTAGTAGCTGAGCGCGCTCACCGCGCGCGTGCAATTGGGTCAAACTGGGGTCAGGAAGACAGCATCGACCTTGTCCTGTTTCAGCAAACCAGCAACCAGAGACGCGGATTGTTCATAGGCGTGTGGACCCAGGCCAGCCCCCATGAAACTACAGTGAATGGGGGCCAGTGAACCGATTTTATCCTCAGCTTCCAGTTCCCGGAACCTGTCGATGGCGAATACTAGATTGACGTCGTCGATAAATCCGGCTTTGTCGAAGTTGACTGAGCTGTGTCACGTAATAAGGTTGTTTGCGCCTCCATTGCCCGCGATTGGTCTGAAGCTAGCATCGGCGAACTCGAACCCCGAATGGTCTCGAAAATGCAAGCCGGCGGTGCTGATCAGGGCGATGCGCAGCTCAGATATACGGTACCTGTTTGGCGTCCAGGCCGCTGGCCCCAGCGGTGGCTGATTTTTCGACAGCAGATGCTCGCGTTCTTATTCGAGGAGGTCGGGAGTGTTAAAACTGACGCAGATATTAACTGGCTTGTTGCGGTGCGATTTTCGCGTAACCTGCTTTTTTGGAAGCAAGCGCCAAGTCGTTATTTCGAATCTAGGAAATGCCCGTGCGCACCGTGCGCAGCCAAACAGACGCGCGGTTCATGGGTAGTGTAGCGCCGAAGACAAGACAATAAACCAGCCCGTAAAGAGCGAAGTTTGTCGAGAGTATGGGCCAGATCTGGGGCGAGACAGCGGCAATGATCGCCAGTACTCCTAAGCGTAAGCTTTCCAGCTTCAGGGCGTGGTGTCTGCCCTCTAACATGCTGCCGTGCACAAATAGGCTGGTAGCAACCGCGCCGAATATCGTCAGAGACAGAGAATAGGGCAGGGATGGGCTTAGCAGTACTGCGGCCAAACCGCCGGCAGTGACGAACCAGTACTGAAGAAAACAATAGCAACGGGTGAAATTGGAGATTGCTGGATCGTAGCGTGGTTGTTGCCAGTCATTCGATGCCTTAGGCCGGTCGGCAGGGGCCCACGATGGTGGCTTGAACCACACGCTAATTTTGTCTTGCCATGATGGCGCGCGCCAGGCGAACAGTCCGGTTTCAATCCATATGTGAAGATTTGCCCAGACCGGGTTCCAGCTGTGCAATGCGTGTGTGATGCCGTAGCGACAAGGCTGCCCTTGCTGCTCGTCGGTGAATGTTCCAAATAGGCGATCCCAGATGACAAACACGCCGCCAAAGTTGCGATCTACGTATTCTGGATTGCGTGCATGGTGTACACGATGGTTTGATGGCGTGACGAAAATCCACTCCAACGGACCTAGTCGTCGAATATGCTCGGTGTGAACCCAGAACTGGTAGATCAAGTTGAGGCTACCTACGGTCATCACGACCTGTACGGGTAGTCCGACCAGGTACAACGGTAAGTAGAAAATAAACCCGATGTAGTCGGTACTTGTCTGTCGGAGCGCCGTACTGAGATTAAATGCCTCACTCTGGTGGTGGGCGACATGGGAGGCCCAAAGGATTCGCCACTGATGTCCCATGCGATGCTTCCAGTAATAACAGAAATCGTATGCAACGAAGACCAATAGCCAGGTCCAGGCGGATTCCACAGTGATCTGCGCGACGCCAAAGCCACTGACCAACCATCCGATGACGGTTCCAGCAATACCGAGTCTCAACAGATCAACCACGCGACTAAGTAGGCCCATGGTTAGACTGTTAAGGGTGTCGTTCAGGCGATAGGTCTGGCGCTCGATCAGATGTCCCCAGAACAATTCGATGGCCATTAACAGAATGAAAAATGGGATGGCGTAGGTGACGTAATTCATAGTGAGAGTATACCTGCCTACCTGATCGCACTCATCGGTTTGCTAATCGGTGAGGTTGGCGTGTCACACCCGGTTTGTTGAGGATATGTGGCTTTGTGCGTGGTCTGACAATGCGCGGGAGGTCGGATGTGGGTAAAGGCAGGTCGATGGCTCTAGGGTCTGTGATGTCGCGGCTTTGTTCAATGTACCGACGCGCTCATATGAGCTCGGATGCACACTGAAGCCGCTGAGCCTAAATTAGGCGTGAGGGGTGATGCCGTGGTCACCCCACATTCATCAATTCCAGCACGTTGCCATGGTAAAACTTGTCCATCGTAGCCTGGTCGCAATTGGGCATGTTCCTTTCGAACTTGGCGATTGGGTTTCCGGTACCCTCCGGGTGCGGATAGTCTGACGCAAAGACCAGCATCTCGGGACCGATGTTGTCGATGATCCACCCTACTGGTTCGTCGGCGAAGGGCGACACTTTAATGTGGCGCTTGGCTGTCGTCGAAGGCGGTTCGGGAAACGTGCGCTTGCGTTTCATCAGATGGGCTGTGAAGTCCATTTGCTGCAACCAGGAAGGTATCCAGGTGGCCGCATGCTCCATGCTGAGTACGCGTAAGTGCGGATGTCTGGTAAATACCTCGTCAAAAATCAGGGCAGACAAAAACATCTGTGCGCTGGTGCCAATGTTCAGTAGGTTCAATTCACCAGCGGGTGCATCCCCGCCCAGTTCAAGTTCTGACCTGCCGTTGTTACTAAAACTCTCAGACACGGCTTTGTAGTTGCCATTTGCGGCAACGTGCAGGACTGCTGGTATGCGTCTTTCTGCATACTCTGCCCAGATCGCATCAAAATCCGGGTGTGTGTAGGAACGATTTTCTGGATTGGGTTCATTCGTAGGCACCATGAAGGTATAGCACCCGTCCTCGAATCCTTGATCCATAATCGATTTGGCTGCTTCTGGACCGAGGTTGAGTGGCAAGTAACCAACCGCTTTCAGTCGCGAATCATGCGCACAAAAGTCTGCCATAGCCTTGTTGAGGGTTATAGACGTTGCGGTCAGAGCCTCGTCGGTCGCGACGTGCAGCATTTGATGGAAGGAGTAGGTGGGCAATACCCACTGCATCTCGAATCCGAGCACATCGAGAGTGTGAGAACGCTCATGAGCGTCGAACGCTCCCAACCTGCTCCAACCGCTTTTGGTATTGTCCATTAGCGCCGATTCAAATTTTGACATGGTCGCAGGGTCGCTTTGGCGACGGGCGAACAACTCTCGACCGCGATCTAGTGCGGCTTGAGGCACAGCCAGACCTTTTTGTTCATGCATGGAAGGGATGAGTGCCGCATGCTCTGGCCGCGCGGCGTTATGCAAAAAGTCATCCAGTTCGAACAAATGTGAATCTACATCGATGATGCGTCTATGGTCTGCATACGTCATAACCAGGTCCTCTATTAACTGCTAGCCAGTTTAAGTCATTCTGAGACCGTTGCACTATTTCATAGAGTAAACAACAAGGATTCGGGTAAATATGCGAATTTGATTGCGCTTTAGGCGCCGTAACTAACCTCGTGGTGAACCTAGGTTGGTAGCGAAGGATTGTATTTTAATGGCCAAACCATGCGTTTTCGTCATGGCCCGCGGGCTGGCCCTGACAGTATTCAAAGTAGGGTCTTGTGACGGTAAAATCGCAAAGGTGCTGACTAGAGGTAGGGCGGGCTCTGGCATCTGATGATGCCTGGATGCTAAGAAGCCAAAAAGGGCCACAAGAAGCGCAACTTTTGGTGGTCGGATGACGCCATGCGTTAAGGACTAGCAACGTCAATATGGTAATAGGCGTTGAATGGTGAGGTCGCTGTTTCTCTGACGGCAAGCGTCGAACGTCTGCTGAACAATCCAACTCCAATTCCAACAGACAATGCAGCAAGCGACACACTCGCGCATTGTGCAGCGAGTGTGTCGCGAGAAACCGACTGTTTATCGGGTTTTGGCCAACCTAGAAGTTCAGTCGCAATCCAGCCTCAATGGTGCGACCCGGTGCTGGGGCAAAGTCTTTAATGAAGCTTGCGTGGTGACGCTGTTCGTCGTCTAAAAGATTTCTGCCTGCCAACACCCACTCGATGGAGGCGTTACCAAGTGGCATCTTCCAGCTTAGAGCGACCTGCAGGTCGTTGTAACTGTCAGTCTTAAACTCTGTTGTTGTGACATCGTCTTGCTCGCCAACGTAAAGATAATCGACGTTCAAGCTTAGTCCGTTTAATAGAGCTGTGGCACCTATACCGGCTTTCATCGGCGGCAAGCGGGGAAGGTTGTCATTGCCACTGACATCCAACTCAGCAGATACAAGATCGAAAAGTGCGCGCAGTGCAATGGTGCGGCCCTCGTCTGCGTAGATCGTCCTGGCAACCTCAGCATCGAGGCCGAAGAACGTTGCGTCTTCCTGGCGGTACTCAAATACGGGGAGTTCGTCTATTTCTTCGCCTGTGGCCTGTTCGAAGATGAAGTCACTGAATTGAGTGTAATAAACGGTCATGGCGGCCTCCCAGGGCCCTTCGGTAAAACCGAGCGTCACAGCAGCATTTAGCGCGACTTCGTTGTCCAATCTTGGATCACCGATTTCAAAGGAATTTGTGGCCAAATGCGCGCCGTTGGCGAAGAGTTCTTCGCCAATTGGTGCGCGAGAAGAGAGGTCGCCAGTGAGACCGATTCGCCACCCATTGTCCACTGGGATGAAGAACCCCAGACTGCCGGAAAACGTGGTGAAGTGTTTATCACGTCCGACCATGGGCTCGTGCTCGACCTTGCCAAGACGCAGGCCGGTTTCCAGATCGAAGTGTTCGAACGAGCGTTCAGCGACCCAGAAGAGACCTGTGTCGGTTGAATCTATGGGGGGTACAAATGCCTCTTCACCGGTCACCGAGAATTCACGATCGTTATGCTGCAAGCCGAGCACGGCGTGCCAGTTGTCGGAGTCGTAGGTCAGTTCTGTGCGCAGTTCCCACGCTTCGTTGCTAAAGTCAGAAGCGACTTCACCGTTAGGCTCAATCTCTTGATGTTCGTAGTTGTTAATACCTAAGCGCACATTGAGGCTAGAGAAGTTAGCAAATGGATTGAGTACACCAAGTTCCAGGTCGACGCGAGTTTGTTCGAGTTCGATGAAGGGATTGCCTTCTTCTTCGTGTTCTTCCTCTCCCTCATGTTCTTCGTCGTGCTCTTCTTCGTCGCCGTGATGGCCATGACCGCCTGGAATGCCATAGTCGGCATCGATCTGGCTTACGGCGACACCAACAAATCCCCAGTTTCCAATGAACGACAAGCCGCCGCTGGTAGATTCAAAGTCGTAGTCGCTGCCGGGTAAATTGTCTCGTGCTTCTACCTCTTCTTCCGGTTCGCCTTGGTCTTCTTCGCTCAAACGCTGGGCTCTGGATTCGGCAAAACCAGGGATTTCGTACTCGTCACCATCTTTCCAGGTGCCATCGACGTGCCAGGCGAACTGACCGATTCTGCCGTTCAACTTAGCGGCTGTTGTGTTGCCGTCATTGTTGTCGTTAAAGAGCGTCTGGATACCACCTGTAACGCGCTTATCGGTTAGTTCATGCGGGATTCGGCCGGTGTGAACGTCGACGACGCCGCCGATAGCGCCAGAGCCGTACAGAAGTGTGCTGGATCCCTTGAGTACCTCGATGCGGTCCGCGATAAACGGCTCGATCGAAACGGCGTGATCGCC
>JAQWQN010000027.1 GCA_029244465.1 Pseudomonadales bacterium | reverse complement strand
ACTGAACTGCTTGCATAAGGCGTGTATTTTTGGCCCCTCGATCTCGATTGTGCTTGGGAAATCAGAAAGCCTAAGCAGTTGCTCTTCACCGGCCGGGTGCGTACTGTTTTCGGTCTTTGTCTAAGGAGAGTAATTATGGGTGTCAATGTCACACTAGAGGCCCACGGCGGCTTTCAACTCGGGGCCTACGTCGCTGAACCGGAAGGCGTGCCAATAGGCTCGGTTGTTGTTATCCAGGAAATATTTGGCGTCAACAACCACATTCGCGAGGTCACCGATGGG
Organism: Pseudomonadales bacterium; assembly: GCA_029244465.1. GTDB lineage: Bacteria > Pseudomonadota > Gammaproteobacteria > Pseudomonadales > Azotimanducaceae > UBA4421. Next base: position 7,716 of record JAQWQN010000027.1, on the reverse strand, counting down.
TATGCTCGGAATGGTTACTACGCTATCGCACCGAAGATCTTTGATCGGATTGCAAAAGACATAGAGCTGGGTTACGAAGAATCGGATATGGGCAAGGGTATTGATCTTGCCTTTCAGAAGTTAGATCACACGCTGGCGCTCCATGACGTCCAGACTGTGATCAATGCCGCTAGTTCGCACGGTAAAGTCGGTATCGTTGGGTACTGTTTCGGCGGCCTCTTGACCTGGCTTTCCGCGTGCACTTTGGACGGTGTTAGCGCGGCCTCGTCCTATTACGGCGGCGGCGTCGCAGGCCAGATGGATAAATCACCAGCGTGTCCGGTCATCATGCATTTTGGTGAACTAGACGCGCACATCCCCATGGCGGACGTCGAGGCCGTTCGGGTAGCGCAACCGCAAACGCCGGTTTATGTTTATGACGCCGACCATGGCTTTAATTGTAACCACCGGGCAAGCTACAACGCACCCGCCGCAGAGCTCGCGCTTGAGCGAACCCTTGAGCTGTTTGTAGAGCAGTTGAGTTAACGTTGTGCACCGAGTTGTCGGTGGCGACTGCCCAATTGATTGTTAAGAACACGATATTCACGCTGTGTATGCTTGACATCTTATGGGCGTTTCGTGATCCTTCGCGTCATGGAATGGGGCGGGCGAATCTTTTCCCCCGTGAAACCCCGAGGTTGGTATCGCGCCGTAGCAAAATGGGATTGTTCTCAGAACACTCGAAAAACTAGGGCAGGTAGCGAATCAGGGTAAGAACAAAAAACAAGCCGCACGCGTAGCAGCGCAACCGAGTTGAGGAGGATATTGCTTTCCCTGCTAGGTGCACAGCACGGGCACGGATTTGTTGTTGTAGAAGTTTGCGAGAGGTTGTAAACCTAGCGCGAAAATTAAAAGGAACGTGGGGAAGCTGACCATTAAACTGGCAGCAAATGAAAACTAACCAACGATCGATTTGAACGGATCTTTCCAGTAGGAAGTTGTAATGAAAAAATGCATGCACAAGCCTTGGAGTAGGCAACCGATACATCGCTTCGGGGCGATATTCATCGGCTTAACGATGACACTCTTCAGCGCATCGTCGAACGCCACTACTCTCAATGATATTTTTCAAGTGGCTGATCAAATGAACCAGGCTAGCCTGCGGTCGCAGACAAAGATTGATTCTTTGACTGAGGAGACGCGGAAGTTGCTCAATGAGTACAAAACAGTGCTTAAAGAAATCGAGGGCTTGCGCGTATACAACCGCCAACTCGAGAAGCAGATTGGTAACCAAGAGCGTGAAATGACGGAGCTTAGCGCATCAATCGATAAGGTGACGGTTATCGAGCGCCAAATCACACCGCTGATGTTACGTATGATCGACGGTCTTGAGCAGTTCGTAGAGTTGGATATCCCTTTTCTCATAAAGGAGCGGTCTGAGCGAATCGAACGTCTCAGAGAAATGATGGATCGGGCCGACGTCGCTGTGTCAGAGAAGTTTTCTCAGGTGCTGCGGGCTTACCAAATTGAAAACGAATACGGTCGCACAATGGAAACCTATGGGGACACCATTGAGATTGCCGGTACAGAACGAAAGGTCGACATCCTGAAGGTCGGCAGAGTTGCCTTGGTTTACCAAACGCCAGATGGCAGTGAGTCAGGGATGTATAATAGAAACACTAGGGCCTATGAGGCTATCGGAGATGGCTATCAGGCTTCCGTTCGCCAGGGTATTCGCATGGCGAGGCAGCAAGCGACCCAGGACATGTTTAGCATTCCGATTCACGGCGCGGAGGCAGCACAATGAAAATAGATATAAGAAAACTCACACAATCTGTCGTGGCTGGCGCGTTACTCGCATGGTTGCCGCTCGCCTATGGGCAAGAGGCTGAGGTAGCAGGTGCTGATCTTGAGGTGATTGAAGCAAACTCTCTCGAAGAGTTGCTCGGTAACGTCAAAGATCGTCGAGTTGTAGAGTCTAAGCTGCACCTTGCACGGGAACAACGGTTTACTAGCCAAAAAGCTGAGCAAGCGCAGCTGTTGCGTGACGCGGAAGCCGAGCGCACGAGAGAAGAGCGTCGATCAGACCGCTTGGAAACTCAGTTCGAAGAAAATGAAATCCGTATCGGGGACTTAACCGAGCAGTTAGACAAGCGTCTCGGCTCCCTGCGGGAATTGTTTGGGGTGTTGCAGCAAGTTGCTGGTGATACGCGCGGCCTTTTTGAAGCCTCTTTAATCTCATCGCAATATGCGGATCGTGGTGAATGGCTTGGTCAGTTAGCTAAAGATATGGGTACCGCTAGTAAGCTTGCCTCCATCGATGAGATGGAAACGATTTGGTACGAACTGCAGCGTGAAATGACCGAGTCAGGCAACGTTGCCAGATTCCAAGGCACAATTACAAAGCTGTCAGGCGAAAAAATCACGACTGATATCGTTCGGGTGGGCTCGTATGCACTATTGGGCGATAACCAGTACCTCCAGTGGGACCCTGACACACAATCGATTATTGAACTCGCGCGGCAACCCACTGGACGCCACGTAGCGACCGCTGAAGCCGTGTTGGCCGGTGCGCCAGGCGAAATTATCGAGTTTTCGATAGATCCGCTGCGCGGGTCTCTATTAGCACTGCTTATTCAAGCTGCAACGCTGGACGAGCAAATCGGTTCCATCGGCGCGGTTGCGGAGTGCTACTTACCATTTTGTGATGGTCAGGGCGGCACGGTTGGCGCGATCATTATTCTTGGTGGTTTCTTAGGTGTGCTTCTTGCCCTGGAGCGTCTCATCACGCTCTCTCTGGTCGGTGTGAAAGTCAACGCGCAACGCAAGAACCCAACGCCAAGCGATGACAATCCTTTGGGCAGAGTCTTGACAGTTTACGACGAAAACAAAGAGGTTGATGTCGAGACGCTGGAGTTGAAGCTCGGTGAAGCGATACTTGGAGAGACGCCTCGTTTGACCCGGAATATTGCCCTCATCCAGGTGATCTCAGTTGTGGCGCCTCTGACGGGTCTTTTGGGAACTGTTATCGGGATGATCGAAACATTCCAAGCCATTACCTTGTTTGGCGCCGGGGATCCGAAGACGATGGCAAGTGGTATATCGAAAGCACTGATGACTACCGTTCTAGGTCTTTGTGTCGCGATACCGACAACGCTATTGCACGCACTCGTGAATGCACGGTCAAAATCTATCATTCACGTTATCGAAGAGCAAAGTGCAGGCATCATTGCTGAACACGCAGAGAAAAACGGACAGCCTCTAGGTTAGAGGGTGAGTCGGTAAGGAGTAGCCCATATGTTAGGCGACGCTTTTTTAGCAATTACACGTTTTATGGAAATGGGAGGCGATGTGCTTTGGCTCATCGCGATGATCACTTTCCTGATGTGGACGCTGATATTCGAAAGAATGTGGTTCTTTCAAACAGAGCACAAGGATCTTGTCCGTCGTGCGACCGAAAAGTGGGAGGGGCGCGAAGAGCGTACCTCCTGGACGGCACATCAGGTTCGAGAGGGCTTGATTTCTGAGGCTGCAGACAGCATTACCGGATCATTACCCATCATTCTGACCTGCGTCGCGCTGTGCCCGCTCTTTGGGTTACTAGGAACGGTTACGGGGATGATTACTGTCTTTGATGCCATGGCCACGCAAGGGGGCAACGCGCGATCAATGGCGGCGGGGGTCTCCATGGCCACCATCCCAACGATGTCAGGCATGATTGCCGCACTATCGGGGCTTGTTGGAAGTACCTGGTTAAGAGGCAAGGTCGACTTCGAGATTGAGCTATTTGAAGACCACCTCACACTCGATCACTGATCGGGCATTAGGAGTACGCAATGCGAAGAAAGATGCGAAGAAGAGGGCAATCGGACGAAAATGCCGATATTAATCTGACGCCGATGTTGGACGTGGTCTTCATCATGTTGATCTTTTTTATTGTCACGGCGACTTTCATTAAGCAGTCTGGGATTCAGGTATTACGCCCAGATGCACTGACTGCGGAACAAAAGCCAACGGTTTCCATGCTGATTGCAGTTAGCCCAAACGGCGAAATTTGGATAGATAAGAAACGCGTCGATCCCGCCACAGTGCGAGCGCACATCGAAAAACTGCACGCAGAAAACCCAAAAGGCGGGTTGGTTGTCCAGGCGGATAAGCAATCGACCAACGAAAAGCTGATGGCAGTTTTGAACGCCGCCAGAGCCGCTGGATTGCGTGAAGTAGCAATCTCCACCGAGAAAAATTAGGTAAGCCTATGATCGTAAGATATGCAATTGGGGTCGCGCTGGGGTTGGTGGTTACTTTCCTCCTGTTCCTAGTTATGCAAGCCGTCATTTCTAATGATGAAGCCAATATCGACGAAGGTGTGAAAGGTAAACTTCTCGATATGGTTCGATTGACCGATGATGAGGAAATTCAAACCAAGCAACGTAAGCCAAAACCGCCACCCCCGCCGGATGAACCGCCGCCAGATATGCCCAAGCCTCAATTTGAGTCTTCTGACGTATCAACTGGCGTCGATGTGGGCGCTGTTGATGTCAATGTTGATTTGAATATTGGTGGTGGTGGATTTAGTTCAGATGGTGAATACCTGCCCATCGTCAAGGTGGCGCCGGTCTATCCGCGCCGCGCGCAAACTCGGGGCATAGAGGGCTACGTCATTCTCGAATTCGTCGTGACCCGCACCGGGTCAGTGATTAATCCGATAGTCGTGGAATCAAAGCCTCCTGGCATTTTTGACCGGGCGGCGATGAATGCTGCACTCAAGTTCAAATACAAGCCGAAAGTTGTCAATGGTGAGGCAATCGATGTCGCCGGAGTGCGCAATCGAATCACCTTTGAACTGCAGGATGGTTAGGAGCGCAAATATGATTAAATTACGCAAAGTATTATCCATGTGTGCGGCGACCCTGGTGGTGTTTGCCGTTCAACCTGTGTTTTCTATTGAAGGACAGGCTGCTGAGGAGAAGAAGAAGCCGCAAAAGACGCGGCGCGTACCCTCGATGAGCGAGTCAGTCTACAAACGTTTGGCTGAAGCGCAGGAAGCGATCGATCTCAAAGACAACAACCTCGCGATTGAACTGTTAGAGGAGATGCTGAATCGCAGCCGGCGATTCAACGGTAACGAAATCGGCCAAGTCCGAAATATGCTCGGTTATGTGTGGTTTCTTAAAGAAGACTATCTGAAGGCTATTGAACAATACAAACTTGTCGTAGCCCAAGGCGAGGACATACCGGAAGGGTTAGAATCGACGACGCTTTATACGCTCGCGCAGTTGAGCTTCGTTGAAGAAGCGTATCAAGATGCATTGGATTACATGGAAATATGGATTACCAAGGCAGACAATCCTGGCCCCCAACCTCGTATCTTTATGGGCCAAGTTTACTATCAGATGAAGGAATTCGATAAAGCCGTGGTGCAAATCGAGATGGGCATTGCGATGGCAATCGAACGCGGCACCGACGTCAAAGAGAATTGGTGGCAACTGGCAAATTTCCTTCACTACGAGAATGAGAACTGGCCACGGGTTCTAGAGATCCTAGAAATTATGGTACAGGAATTCCCGAAACGAGAGTATTGGATACAACTTGCAGGTGTACATGGCACGACCGGTGATGAAAAAAGCCAATTACATACAATGGAAACTGCGTATGCTGGTGATTTCTTGACAAAAGAAACTGACCTTACCAACTTGGCTGGTTTGTTGATGCAAGAAGAAGTAGCGTTTCGCGCTGCTTTGGTTTTGGAAAAAGGGATTGAAGAAGACGTCATTGAGGCTAGCGCCAGAAACCTACGTTCTCTTGGACAAGCTTGGCAACTCTCGCAGGAAGTAGATAAAGCCATTCCGGTTTTTGAGGATGCGGCAAAGCTTGCTGACGATGGCAAAATATTTGAACGCCTAGCGTATCTCTATTTGGAAGCGGATAAGTTTTCAGAGTGTGTGACGGCTGCCAATGGCGCGCTAAATAAGGGTGGTTTGTCCAAACGTCAAAGTACCTATGTCGTGCGGGGTATGTGTCTTTTCAACCAAGATAACCTGAATGATGCCAGAGGGTCGTTTGTTTCCTGTCGCAACGAATCCCGAAAAGAAAAGGATTCTAATAATCAAAGAATTTGTGCTTCGTGGATTACGTATATCGATCGAGAAAAAATCCGCTTGCAGAAGTTGGCCGAAGCTAGCTAGAAAATCCGCAATTTAGACGATCCATAGACCGGCTTCCTGCCGGTCTTTTCGTTTCGTTGCCAGGATTGAGCATTGGCAATCGAACAGAATTCGCGTTTGAGGTACCAGTTATGTTTACCGGCATCGTCCAAGACCTCGTGAGCGTGCGAGAGATTGTTGATGAGGGAGACCTCGTAAGACTTGTATTGGATATGGACGCAACGGCTAACGCGCTTCAACTCGGCGCGTCCGTAGCGGTCAATGGTACGTGTCTAACGGTGACACGGGTTGTCCGGGGGCGTGTACATTTTGATGTCATCACAGAGTCTCTTCGAACCACAAATTTGGGTCGCCTTGAGGTTGGCGACCTCGTTAATGTAGAACGCTCTTATCACGTTGGCGATGAGATTGGCGGTCACATACTATCCGGACATGTCACAGCCACATCGCCACTGTCTGGTCGGTTCGTGCAGGGTCATGATCACGTACTGAGATTCAATCTTGAACCGAAATGGCTCAAATACGTCTTTCATAAAGGTTTCATTGGCCTGGACGGGGCGAGTATTACGGTTTCGTCGCTTGATCGTGCAGACAATTGGTTTGAAGTTAGCTTAATACCAGAAACCTTGTCGCGGACCACGCTGGGTCAGATAGAAGCGGGTGGCTTGGTTAACGTAGAAGTCGATGGCCAAACCGTGACAACCGTGGAGACTGTAGAGCGCATTATGTCTGAGCGTCAGGTTGCTTCCAATTTATGACGCACGTTATGACGCCTGTTGGTGCAATTTGCGAAGATTGCCAATGACGGATTGTAATGCTCGATCAAAGACTTGTGACTCATCGATTAAGCGAATGCGCTCGCTGCGGATAAGCTCTAGCATATCGTGAATACTGCGTTCTAGAATTTTCATCCCGCGTCTATTAACAAACACAAAATTGCAATCTGGTTGTGTCACCGTGGCAAGTTTGCAGCGCTGTGTGGTCTCGTTATTCTGGATTTCGACCCATGTGCCTTCTGTGAAAAGTTTCAGGCTTGCTTCCTCTGCGTCACTCGCGTGGGTTTCGGTCAGTAACGGCTGAGTCAAGATAATGTCTTCCAGTTCAGCATTTGAACTAGAGGTCTTTGATGGCGCGTCTTCTTCAATGAAAGCGCGATCGCTATTTGAAAGGTCTGTTAGATGCTCAGACAGCCAGGAGAAAAACGATTTTGCATGATCGTTGTGAGTGCCTAATGCATCTGTCGCGCTTTTTAGAGCGACCATGAGGTCTTCTTTCAACTGATCTCGCTGGCTGATATCAATTGGATCAGATAGTGGTTGAAGTGCCCACAAAAGCGTGTCGAGCGAGTGGACACTTTGCTGCCACTCTGGAGATTCTTCGCCAAATTTGACCCACTGTAGTGTGAGGACCTTGCTCCAAACGTCACTTAAGAATCGGCCAAGCTCTGCGGGTAGGCGCAACCCACACGCTTTTTGATTGATCAACGTTTGGACTGAGCGTTTCGCTTGTTGTGTTTTTGCCTTTCCGCGCTCAGTGTCTTTCACTCGTTGTTCGACCAAGACATTTCTACGTG
>JAQWQN010000012.1 GCA_029244465.1 Pseudomonadales bacterium | reverse complement strand
GTATCCGCCGCCACGCCAAACAGTCGTGTTTGCAATCGTGTTGAATTTGATTAGGCCCGTACTGGCACTCATCCTGCTGGTCCCTGTCACGACAGTTTCGAACCTATCCTCGGGCTCACCGGAGGACTTTGCCGCGCAGATTCGCAGCGGCGCAATGCCGCCCGAAGAAAGAGGTAAGCTCGTCTTTGATGAAGTCGACCGTCGCAATAGCGGTTATGTCGACATGCAGGTTGGCCTGAAAATGGTGCTTGTGAGCCCAAAAGGCGCTTACACAGAGCGTTCGCTTCGGATCCAACAGTTAGAGGGTGAGAACGATGGCGACAAAGTGCTGATTGTCTTTGATGTTCCTGCCTCTATACGGGGCACCGCATTACTGAGTCATGCCCATTTGGACCGTGATGACGATCAGTGGTTGTTCCTGCCGGCATTGAAGCGGACCAAAAAAATCGCCTCACGCAATAAGACGGGTCCGTTTGTGGGTAGCGAGTTTGCGTTTGAAGATTTGGCTCCACAAGAAGTTGAGAAGTACGACTACGCCTACGTGGGTGAAGATATAGCGGACGGGGAAGCCTGCTTTGTTGTCGATAGATTTCCTAAGGATCGCTACTCGGGCTACGCTCGGCAGAGAGTTTGGGTCGATCAAATGCACTTGCGCACTCGGCGCATCGACTTTTTTGATCGGGCGGAGAATAAAGCCAAGCAATTGCTTGTTTCTGGATATGAGGTCTACCAAGGACAGTTTTGGAAGCCTGCGTTGATGCGAATGAAAAATCTGCGGACGCAAAAAAGTACCGAGCTACATTGGCAGGATTATGAATTCGAACTCGGCTTTGATGATAATCGAGACTTCAGTGTGAATAGCCTTCGTCGTGCTCGATAAAAGGGTCTCTTTCAATCGGCTTGCCGCTGGTATTTTCCTAGTACTGGCTTCGCTTGGCATCTTGCTGCCATTTGACGCCAACGCGAATGAGCAGGTGATCTTCGGATCGTTTAGGTCGCATGAGAATGCGCAGAACTGGGCGAAGCGCCTGACTCAATTGTTTGGTAGTCCGATTAAGACACAGGCTAGGGAGGCTAATGGAGTCCGTTGGTATCGTGTCCAATCGGAGGCAATGGCTTCTGCCGCGGCAGATTTACTGGCGCGAAAATCTGATGCATCCGGGGTCAGTTATTGGCGTAACAACAACCCCATTGCAGCCAGCCGCGCAACGGTCGAGCAGCAACGGCTCACGCCACCGCCAGGGATCAATGCGCCAACGACCGCTGCGGCTACTAACGCCGGCATAACTGACGATGAACATATAGCCGCCGATGCTCGGGCACCTGATCCATTGTCATCCTCGGCTGGCAGCCGCCGCGAGAAACCAGCGGCGACGCTAATCGACGGCGCGTCAGGTCGAGAAACCTATCAGAATTCGATTGCGAACAAATCGGCCCGAGACAGATCAAGGCAATCCTATGACTTTGATATTGGACTGCAGTCGCGCGTGTTTGCCGATGAAGGGCTGACTGGGCAGGGTAGAGTTGAAGGCTCCGTCAGTCTGGAACTGGAGCACTTTAGAACTTGGGATAGTGATCGAAAACAGCTGACCATCACGCCCTTTGTTCGGATCGATTCGAGAGACAGCGAGCGCAGCCACTTCGACTTGCGTGATCTCTATTGGACACGGGTTGGCGAATCTTGGGACCTGCACATCGGTGCCAAACGTGTGTTCTGGGGTGTGACTGAATTTAATCATCTGGTAGACATCGTCAATCAAACTGATCTGGTGGAGAACATTGATCGGGAGGATAAGCTCGGCCAACCCATGGTGCAGATTTCTCTGGTGCGCGACTGGGGTATTCTTGACGTGTTCGCGTTAACGGGGTTTAGGGAGCGCACATTTGTCGGTTTAGACGGCCGTTTGCGGGGACCCTTTGAAGTTGCAGACCATGTCCTGTTCGAGTCTGGTGCTGAGGAATACCGTACCGACTTCGCCGTTCGGTGGTCGAATCAAGTTGGACCGTTCGAGATTGGGTTACACCATTTCTCCGGCACAAGTAGAGATCCTATGTTTGTGCCGGGGGCGCTCGGTGTCGCAGCGGCAGGTGATTTGGTGGCGTACTATCCCGTCATTGACCAAAGTGGTATCGATGCGCTGGCCATTACTGGCGATTGGTCATTTAAATTTGAAGGGATGAGCCGCAGTGGTTTTGGCGACCGTTATGGCGCTTTCACCTTTGGTCTAGAGCGAACAGTGATTGGCGTACTGGATTCCAATATCGACCTTGGCATTGTTGCTGAGTACATGTTTGATGAACGTGGTGAAAAGGCATTCAACACCATGTTTGAGCATGATGTGGCGATCGGTGGGCGATTTGCGCTTAACGACTTTGCGGACACGCAAGCGTTAATTGGCGTGATCGCAGATACAGACAACAGCGATCTGGTTTTAAGCCTTGAAGCGTCCCGCCAACTTGGTCCAGATTGGGCTGTGACGTTGGAAGGGCGTTTGTTTCAAGGTGGGCGATCGCGACAAAGCGCCTTGCTCGCGCCAAATCAGTTCGCCGCCGAATATAAGTCCGCGTGGTTGCAAGAAGACGACTATGTGCAAATTGAATTTAAGAAGTTTTTGTGAGGCGTTGAACTCGCTTTTGTGAGAGGAAAAGATGCAGGAAATCCTAGCTTATTTGGGTGACCATCGTTGGATCGCGGAGACGTTTGCGATCGTATTGGCGACTGGCGTCATTCGCCTCATTGCCAAGCAGGTCTTTGACCGCATCGCGCGTCAAATCGAGAAGACCAATAACTTATATGATGACGCGCTCGTCGAGGCGATACGTAAGCCTCTAGGGGCCGGAATATGGGTGCTGGGTGTTTCGTTTGCTGCCGAATCAGTTGGCGATGGGGAGCAAGCCGAGATTTTTGCGCACACCGATACGCTGCGCGATGTCGCTGTAGTCTGGCTCCTCATTTGGTTCGCGCTGCGATTCATTCGTTTCGTTGAAGAACAGGTTGTTGCGAAAGGCTACCGCTCACGGTCGGTGGATCAGACAACAGCGCGTGCGGTCGGAAAGTTACTTAGGGCCGCGACTCTGATTACCGGGCTCCTGCTGGTCCTACAGGCTTTCGGGTTTTCTATTTCGGGTGTGTTAGCTTTCGGTGGGATCGGGGGTATCGCCATAGGTTTCGCGGCAAGAGACCTTTTGGCAAACTTTTTTGGAGCGCTGATGATTTTCTTGGACCGGCCGTTTTCGGTAGGCGATTGGATACGCTCGCCTGACCGGGAGATTGAAGGTACGGTGGAAGAAATCGGCTGGCGCCTAACACGTATAAGAACGTTTGATAAACGACCACTTTATATTCCCAACTCGATATTTACGTCTCTGGCCGTAGAGAACCCTTCGCGAATGCAGAACCGGCGCATCCATGAAACTGTTGGGATCCGCTACGATGACATCCGCGCGATGCCGGACGTCGTCGCCGATATAAAGACGATGCTAGAAATGCACGATGCGATCGATACCCGCCAGACCCTCATGGTGAATTTCGTCGAGTTCGGCCCGAGCTCTGTAGATTTCTTTGTCTATTGCTTCACCAAAACCACGGTTTGGACGGAGTTTCATGAGATTAAGCAAGATGTACTGTTACAGATTGCTCGCGTTATAGAACGACATGGATGTGAGATTGCTTTTCCAACGCAGACGCTTCACCTTCAACCCGAACCCGAACCCGAACCCGAACCCGAAGGGTAAGACCCAGTGCGATCTGAATTGCTGTCGGGATTTCTAGCGTGCACGGCCACTATACCGCTCGAAATTTCCCACAAGATTGCATCCGGCTCAGAAGTCGTGACGTCCTCTGACGTCGAGTTGGCGGTTGACCGATTGGCAGTTCGACTGACGGTTGATTTACAAGACCAGAACCCCATTCTGTTGACGGTTCTGCACGGCGGGCTGGTGTTCGCGGGTATGTTACTCCGGCGTATAGTCTTCCCCTGCGAAATTGGATACGTACACACAACCCGCTACGGCAGCGCAACTTCTGGGGCGGAATTAGATTGGCGTAGCCAGGACTTTCCCGACCTAACCGGTCGTGCGGTCGTCATTATCGACGACATTTGCGACGAAGGTAAAACCATGGCTGCTCTGATTAAATTTTGTCGGGAGCAGGGTGCGAACACCGTACGCAGTGCGGTCTTAGTGGCACGAAAGGGCGTGGTTAGGTCTGTAGAATGTGACTATGCCGCGCTGCACGTGGGGCCTGGTTTCTTGATCGGATGCGGCATGGATATCGCCGGTTACGGGCGCAATTTGCCAGGTATATACAAGCTCGAAGATTAGACGAGCTAACTAGGTAGAGATGGCTATGAAGGTTGGAGTTTTTGTTGGCAGCGCGCCGATGTCATTCACCGCGGAGAGTGCTCCTTCATCGCCCGTCGACCTGCGCTGGGGTGAACCTTCCGAGGCAACGCGTCGCTACACATACGGCGCAACTGAGTGCTACGTTATGCGCCGTCATGGTGAACAGGGGCAAGTTGCCCCACATGCAATCAATTATCGTGCAAACCTCTGGCAGATGAAGGTGCTTGGTGTTGATGCCGTGATTGGTAGCCACACTGTGGGTAGCGTTGATCCGAAGTTACAAGTGGGCGGGCTGGTTATCCCGGAGCAACTGATTGACTACACTTGGGGGCGTGAAAGCACGTTCGATGATACGCGCCGGCATGTTGAATTCAGTGAGCCTTACGATTCCGTGCTCGGTAAATCCTTAGCCAGCCTGGACGAGAGTATCGTTCATGGCGGCGTTTACGGTTGCACGCAAGGCCCCCGCCTGGAAACAGCGGCAGAAATTTCTCGCATGGCGAACGATGGTTGTACTCTCGTAGGAATGACTGGCATGCCAGAGGCTAGTCTCGCGCGCGAGCTAGCGCTACCGTTCGTCAGTTTGTGCTTAGTCGTAAACCCTGGTGCAGGAATCGCAGGTGGAACAATCGATATGTCCGCCTTGCGCGAACTTTCTGTCCGTGGTGCGCGGAAGTTTGTTGATCTAATTGAGCGCTTCTGCCTCGTTCAGTAGGGCGTATTCATGCAGTAGTGCCTCGGGAATTGGCAACGGGTCGATTCTTACGATAATCCCAATTTTCGGATGATCAATGTAATGTAGCTCCCGACTGCGCAGGCGGCGACGTTCTGCGATGTGCATGAAACGCACTGTCGGCGTTGCGGCGAGCGACGTGCCATCTGCGGAGAACACGCGCGGTTCCTGACCGAGATCACTCGTTGTGTACCAAAGGTCGGCATTAAAATGCAGATAGCGAGATACTGAGACGTCAATGGTGCCATGTAGGCGAGGGCGTGATTCAGGTGCGTCGACGCGTAAACCGACTGGATTTTGTCTGTCAGGCGTCGCTTGACGCCACTTCTTGTGGAAGATTGGCCGCAGATGTTGTTGCCGGTTGATAGCCCGTACGGAGGGTTCGAGGCCCTTCGCTTCCATCCAAATAAATGATTGTTCGCTCAACGTTTGTTCGAAGTCAGCAAGATGCGTTGCGAAGCGTTCGGCTTGCGACGGTGGTTGCGGTGGTATCGCGGTGCTTGATTCGCTCAGGGCATCACTTGTAGGGGCAGCAACGAGCGCTTGCTCCACATTATCAGCCTGAGTTGCATCTGGTGTGTCCACCATGCTTGATGTCTGGTTCAACAGTTGCGCTTCTTCAGTCTCAGTCACACCTGCCTGCGCCGCTACGTCTAGCAAAGCGAGCGCTTCTTGTTCTAGGCGTAGTCGCTCGTCCTGGATCAATTGTAAGTGGGCCAACACTACCGGGTGTAGGGGCAGCGCTTCCGGCAGCATAGGAAAACCCACGCACGACGGGCTTGGTCGCGTTAGATCAAAGTCCGTAAAAGCGATTTCCGCGTCGGGCCTATCTGGGGTTAGGTTAGTGTTGGTGATGGGGACTGAATATTCGACCATGCTGCGCGGCCATTTTGGTCGCTTGCGGTGGGTAAGGTTTTCAACGGTGTTGAATTCGAAGCGATCCAATCGTTCGAAGATGATGACCTCGACGTCGAACCAACGATGTTTGAGGAGTCTGTAAATCTCGTCTTCATCTGTGCCGTTTGCGTTCGGCATTAGGAAGGACAGCGATAAGGTGAGGAGGGCCACCCGCTTCACTACGCGGCTTCCGATTCAGAGGGTGTTAGTGCACTGAGTAAATCAAAGGCAAAGCGCAATCGATCTGAAAACTGTTCCAATTCCTCGGTGATCCGCAATGTTGAAGCGCCCTCCAGCTTGTAAGTATGGGCTTCACGCTGTACCAGATTGACGATTTTTATGGGGTCGACGTTTGTTTGATTGCTGAATTCCAGCTTGCCACGATTAGGACCTATGTCGACCTTCACGACGCCTAAACCCTGGCTTGCGAGTTTGAGTTTGGTGACCTGAAACAGACGCTTCAACGGGTCTGGGAGTAAGCCAAAACGGTCAATAATCTCGACTTGTAAATCATCGAGTGCTTGCGCCGTCTTAGCAGCACTAATGCGCTTGTAAAGGATCAATCGGGTGTGTACATCCGGCAGGTAGTCTTCGGGGATGAGCGTGGCTGTGTGTAGATTCACTTCTTGTGATGCTGGCTCTAACGGCGAATCCATATCTGGCACTTGTCCCGACTGAATCGCGGACACCGCGCGATTAAGAAGATCCATATAAAGCGAGAATCCGATCGATTCGATCTGTCCTGATTGGTCATCGCCTAGGAGTTCACCAGCACCTCTGATTTCCATGTCGTGGGTGGCCAGCGTAAAACCAACACCGAGTTCTCCAGCGGCCGCAATAGCATCCAATCGTTTCACGGCATCGGCAGTCATCGCTTTCGGGTGTGGTGTGAGCAGGTAGGCGTAAGCCTGTCTGTGACTGCGACCCACACGTCCGCGGAGTTGGTGGAGTTGTGCGAGGCCAAATTTATCCGCCCGTTCGATGATTATGGTGTTCGCGTTTGGTATATCGATACCAGTTTCAATAATTGTTGTGCAAACGAGTATATTAAGCCGACGGTGGTAGAAATCGGTCATTACGTGTTCCAGGTCCCGCTTAGGCATTTGGCCGTGACCAATTCCAACTCTTGCTTCCGGTATCAAATCTGAGAGTTCTTGGGCGACGTTTTGGATGGTTCGGACTTCGTTGTGAAGGAAGAATACCTGTCCGCCGCGCAAAAGTTCACGACTTATAGCTTCTTTGACTTGATGTGTTCTTTTTTCCTGTACGAAGGTCTTGATAGACAGTCTCCGTGCGGGTGGCGTGGCAATAATGGAGAGATCTCGAATGCCGCTTATTGCCATATTGAGGGTTCGCGGGATGGGCGTTGCCGTGAGCGTCAGTACATCGACTTCGGCACGAAGTTTTTTCAGCTTCTCCTTCTGACGTACACCAAAACGATGTTCTTCATCGATGATGATCAGGCCTAAATCTTTGAACTTAAGACCATCGCTCAAGAGTTTGTGTGTGCCGATTAAAACATCTACTTGGCCTACGCGAGTAGATGCGATCGTGGCCTCAACTTCGACGGTTGTTTTTAGCCGACTGACGCTCTCAACTGTCACGGGCCACGCGGCAAAGCGATCTCTAAATGTGTCGAAGTGTTGTTGCGCAAGCAACGTGGTCGGTACGAGTACAGCGACCTGTTTGCCTCCTTGAATGGCGACAAAGGCTGCGCGCATGGCCACTTCCGTTTTTCCAAAACCAACGTCCCCACAGATGAGCCTATCCATAGCGCGCTCTGTCGTTAGATCGGCGATCGTCTCCTCTATCGCTCGGCTTTGGTCGTGCGTCACCTCAAAAGGAAATTCGGCGGTAAAACGATCGTAATCACTTTCGTTCAGCTGGAAGCAATGCGATGTCCGCAACTCTCGTTTGGCGTATATGTCGAGCAGTTCTGCTGCCACGTCCACGACTTTTTCCGTTGCGCGTCGCTTAGCCTTCTCCCATTGATCAGAGCCCAGACGGTGTAGTGGGGCGTGCTCTTCATCGTTGCCCGAATAACGACCAATCAGATGCAGCGAGGTTACGGGTACGTAGAGCTTGTCATCACCGGCGTAACCCAGTGTGAGAAATTCGTGTAGCTCATCATCCAAATTTAGGGTCTGCAAGCCAAGGTAGCGCCCAACGCCGTGTTCGATGTGGACAACCGGTGCGCCGATATGGAGTTCGGTTAAATTTCGTACGATCAAATCGGGGTCGATTATTCGCTGTCCAGGCTCGCGTTTGAGAACGACCTGGCGGGTGCCGAGGACGTCGGTTTCAGAGATGACTGTGCAATCTGGTAGGCACAACCCTTGGTTCAGTTCGCCGACGCAAATACAGTGTGAGTCTGCATCTAAATACGTTGCAAAGTTATCGACAGTTTGCGTGTGAATCCCATTCTTGCGCAAGAGTTCGTCAAATATTTCACGCCGTCCAGCAGACTCGGCAACGAAAAGGATAGCGTGGTTGGTGTCGCTAACAAGTTGACTAATTTGCGCGCCTGGGGACGCATTTTTCGGGTCGCTGAGCAAATCAGGCAACACTTTGGTTGCCAGGCTAACGGCATGTTTGTAGTCACTATTTAGGCGGATTCTAGCGGGCGCTTTAAGCCCGCGCATCAGCTGATCGAAATTAAGAAAGAGGTCGTCTGGTGGCAAGATAGGTCGCTCAATGTCGTGCCTTAAGGACTCATAGCGGACGTTGACCTCTGCGAGATGGTGCTGTGCAGCAGATTCAATATTTGCTTCAGT
>JAQWQN010000009.1 GCA_029244465.1 Pseudomonadales bacterium | reverse complement strand
CGCCGAATACGTCCGCATGCGCGCCCGATGGGAGCCTTTGTTCGAGGTGACTCAGATCAAAGGCGATAGTGAAGCTCACCCGACGTTGTCACCAGACGACGAATTCGCTGATTTTGAGACCTGGGACCGTGGCAATGCAAGCATGGCTGTGCTGAAAACGCCGGAAATGCTGCCCTATGAATATGCAAGGGAGGCATTAAAAAACGGCCTAAAGCTTGAGCGTCAGCTGGGCAACAATCCCTACCAATTTGGCATGGTGGGTTCTACCGACAGCCACACCGGTTTGTCCTCCGCCGATGAAAATTACTTCTTTGGCAAGTTTACGCACGAAGAACCTGTCGCAAAACGTATGCACACACCCATGGTCAACACCGACATACCGCAACGCTGGAATACCTGGGAGATGAGCGCTTCAGGTTACGCAGCGGTCTGGGCGACGCAGAATACGCGCACTGCGATCTTCGATGCGATGCAACGCCGGGAGGTCTATGCCACCACCGGTCCACGTATGACAGTACGGTTTTTCGGTGGTTGGGACTTCGAGGAAAGTGACGCGAGCTTCCAACAACTTGCTGCTAGTGGCTACGCGACCGGCGTTCCCATGGGCAGCACGTTGAACGCAAACGAGGACGCAGGCGCACCGAAGTTCCTGGTCGGCGCCCTAAAAGACCCCCTGAGCGGCCATCTCGACCGAATCCAAATCATCAAAGGCTGGCTGGATGCGGCAGGCAAGACGCACGAGAAGATATTCAACGTGGCATGGAGCGATCCAAAAGCGCGAGAAATGGCTTCAGACGGCAGCTTGCCGCTGGTCGGAAATACCGTCGACATCACCAACGCTAGCTGGTCAAACACCATTGGCGCTGCAGAACTTGTCTCCATCTGGGAGGACCCAGAGTTCGACCCCTCACAACCTGCGGTTTATTACGCGCGCGTAATCGAGATTCCAACACCACGATGGACGGCATACGACGCCAAGTATTTTGGCGATAAGCCAAGCCCTGAGACACGAATGATACTGCAAGAGCGCGCATACACATCGCCGATTTGGTACGCGCCAGAGGGTGGAAAGTGACCTTGACAGCACCCGCGAAACGCCTGCGGTTGACATTTCAGGTGGCGTAAAAATCTTTCTCAGCCAACATTTGTCAGACACGACGCATACACACACCCTATGTGCAGGGCTTTGATTGCAAGGCGTCTGCGCCCACAGTTAATCGCGCAGCTGAACTACTGATCAGCCGAAATTGCTTAACCTTGCGCGACACTCAGACCCAGGAACAAATCATTTAACGACCATCGCTGCCCTCAGTCGGGCAACAGCATTGACCAGCAGCCACGCAGCAACCAGCCTACTCCTTGCCCTCATAGCCCTCATAGCCCTCATAGCCCTCAGCGTAGATCGCACCGTATCAGAGTGCCGCCATCGGGCAGCGAAATATTATCGTTAGTTCTGAGAGGTTAACAAGGAGATAAAGAATCAACACCAACCCTATCTGGCGACCGATTGAGTATTGCAGCAACTGCAATATTCGCCACACCCTTTAGTGGGTGGGCGAGATACCGCCCCTCAAAATTCCAAACAGTTGACTAAAGTGGTCTATCTATAATACTTATAATCGTTGTTAGCTTGTTCGCGGAAATTCAGTAAATATTCTCTACATTGCTAATCACCACAATATTGAAGTAAGCAAAATTGGCCCAAAATATTCTGGGTTGGATCATCGCAGCCTTAGCGGTTGTTGCTGCATTCTTGGCACCGAACATGGCGCGAGGGCTTCACCAATTTTGCCAGCGGGCGGCATAAAGGAAATATTGTTCAGCGCTCTTTGTCTTACGATTATGTCACCCTTGGAACAGCCGGTTATTGCACACCCTCAATCCCTGCAGAAACCGACCGCTCCAACTCGTCGAAAAAGCCTGATATTTATTAGTAGATTCACAGCCCGCCCGCAGTTTTCTCGAACGCTTGCAAGACGTATGACGCTATAGGTTTCCTGCGCCGGGCCTGGCGCGATTCCATCGGTGATCACCAAAGCGCGCGCCCGTCGTGGTCGTCCGCCAGGTGCTTGATCACGCAAAATCAGTTTCGTGCCGGCAGTGGTTCGGTTTCATATGGATTCTGGTGTTACAAAAGACGACCGCACTGGTCATTTCTGTTCACTACTCGAAACTCGCGCCGTTGATTTCACGGCTCTAAAATGAGCCAGTCCACACCGAACAATTTTCGAGTCAGGGAGCCTCGTCTATGGACAGGTCTTCGGTCTAGGCCTCAGCGCTGAACAGAAGAATTGATCGCGCCACAATTGACACGTCTGCGGAATGTCTGAGGGGCATTAGCCAATTAATGACACTGATCTATCGAGGCCTCGACTGGCAAGTGACATGACCAATTCTGTTGATATTACGGGCAGGACCCATTTAATTAACATTTACCCTAGGTGATTCATGCGTTTGTTAAACCTCACCTAACAGATAAAATAGAGCGCCTAGTAGTATTATTCGCGGAATCCGTACAGAGTAAGGACAATACTTTCGGGGAGATAGATTTATGAGCGATGACCGGCTCAAAGCCGAGCATATAGGAACTGAATCGCTAACCGAAAAAGCTGTTGGCAGGTTACGAATGTCTCTCTACGGGTTGGTGAATTTACCCACCTCTATCGTGGGCCTACCCATCGCACTCTACATCCCTGCATTCTATTCACAGAATCTGGGCCTGTCTCTGGCCCTGGTGGGCACCCTGATAGCGTTGTCACGGCTCACCGATGTAGTAACCGACCCGGCCATCGGTATCGCTTCGGACCGATGGCTTACCCGCTTCGGTCGGCGCAAGCCCTGGATGGCCTTCGGCATGCCGCTGAAGTTGCTAGCGCTGTGGATGCTGTTTGTGCCCGACTCCTCGTTTGCCGTTAACGTATGGCGCTTCATGGGTGGTGATGCCATCAACAATTTGTATCTGTTTGTCTGGATCAGCCTATTATATCTTGGCTTCACGTTGATGGACCTACCTTATCGAGCCTGGGGCGCGGAACTTTCGCCAGACTACGACGAACGCTCCAAGGTCACTGGCTGGCGAGAAGCGTTCGGCTATGGCGGCACCTTGATGGCACTAACAATTCCACTAATCATGTCTATCGGCTTCGGTTTGCCAGGAGCCGAAAATGCGCTGTTTGCGGTGGCGGCCGTTGTCATGGTGACGCTACCCCTACTCACCATGCCGGCGTTACTGTGGGTGCGCGAACTACCACCGCGTTCAGCTCCACAGGCTCGTGTTCACTGGCGACGTGGGCTAAAAATCGTCTGGGGTAACGGGCCTTACCGACGCCTGGTTATCAGCTTCCTGTTTCTCGTCATCGCGGTCAGCATGACCGCGTCACTGTCGTTCTTTTTCGTCGCGTCAGTCATGGGTGAGACATTTGATCGGTACGCAATATTCATACTCGCCTATTACCTATCGAGCAGTGCTGCGATCCCAGCCTGGCTTGCGATTTCACGACGAATCGGCAAACACAAGACCGTGGTGATCGGAATTCTCTGGCTGTCTCTGTGGAGTGCGTTTATTCCCCTTTTGGGCCCCGGCGATTATTGGGTCTTCTTCGCGGTTATGATGCTTAAAGGTTCAGCTGTCGGGGCATTGGTGTTCTTACCTGCTTCTATGGCCGCTGATGTGGTTGATCTGGACACGCTACGCACCGGCGAGCAACGCACCGGCTTGTACTTCTCCCTGTGGGGGATGGTCAACAAGGCAGCGGTAGCACTGGGCGTGTTCATTGCGACCAACGCCGTCGTCTTATTTGGCTTCGATCCGACCCTGGATGAAAACACGGCGACCGCAAAGCTCGCCTTGGCCTGCCTGTACAGCATCATCCCGGCGGCCCTGGCCTGCGTCGCTTTGCCCTTGCTTTGGAAGTATCCACTGAGCAGAGACCGCCAGGAGCGGATGCGGAGACATATCGAACGACGCGATCGTCGACGGGCGGCAGGGTATGCTGCAGAAACGGAGCCTGGCGCTGGCACTTCGCAGGATTCATGACTCTCGCTGCCAAGCGAGCGGATACATGCAACAATTGACTGATCGCACGCAGATCACTCGGTATAATCTATCGGGTCGCAGGGCCAATCCACGATGTTCAAATCAGACCGAGTAACGTTCACGTCTAGCACAAGCGCGATGTCGTGGCTTTATCGCCTTTCGCTTGTTGCAGCCGCGCCCAGTCCACTCTGGTCGCCGCCAGCTAAGCCTCTGCCGCTTGCGAAGATTCGGACAATACTTCAAAGAGGCCATACCGCCGCAAAAAGTCAATCACGGCACTCACCCCCTGGCCAGTTTTTAGGTTGGTAAAAACGACTGGCGCCATTCCACGCTGACGCTTTGCATCAGCGGCCATGGTCTCCAAGTCCGCACCCACCATGGGCGCAAGATCGGTTTTATTGATAATTAGAAGGTCGCTTTTTGTGATCGCCGGACCGCCCTTTCGAGGCACTTTCTCACCACCAGCCACGTCGATCACGTACAGCGTTAGATCAACAAGTTCAGGACTGAACGTTGCACTCAGATTGTCACCACCACTTTCCAAGAACAGCAAGTCCAGATCGGGGAAAGCCTGGGAAAGCGCATCTAAAGCAGCCATATTCATCGATGCGTCTTCTCTGATAGCGGTGTGCGGACACCCCCCCGTTTCCACAGGCACAATCCGTTCCGGCGGCAGAGCCTGCGTTCGCCACAAGATCTCAGCGTCTTCCTGCGTATAGATATCATTGGTGACAACGGCAACTGAATACTCCGGGTGCAACTCACGACACAGCTGTTCAAGCAGGGTCGTTTTACCGGCACCAACGGGACCACCGATACCGACCCGACAAGGTTCCATCTGACTCATCTATCAATCCTCCATTTGCATCGCAAATTGTTGTCCATCCTGCTGCCGCATTCACGACCGAAACAGCCGAGCAGGTTGCATTTCATGCCGCGCACTTAACATCAATAACCCGAGGCTATTCGAGCCCAGTTCGTGGTCTTGAAGTAAAACTGCCCGCTGTACGGCGGGCTCGATCTGTTCACACAGGGAACGCAACATTCGCTGCGATTCAAGATGCCCGAGAGGCACCATTTTTGTCGCAATAAGACACATATTTTCAAGCCACATCCAGGCGAAACCTGAGACCGCTTCTCTCATCGAAACCCCTGAATTATGCGCCACAAGCGCAAATGCTGCGGTAAAACTGTGGACCTCTACCGGCACTGTTTCGCCAACCGATTTTGTCCACTCGATCAAGGCGGCACCCATTTGCCGTTCTTCGCGGCGGAGCTCATTGGTTTCACGATAAGCGATGCTCAAATGATCCCAGCGACGAACCTCATCGTCATTACACTGCTCTATGCCTATGTAAACCCGTGTAATTAACGGAAGATCGACCAAAGCAACACTCTCTTGCAAGACCGCGAGCAACCAGTTTTGAGCACTTTCAGACTCGCTCACCACGCCATCAACGATGGCCGACTCCAGCCCTTGCGAATACTGGTAGGCACCGACTGGTAATGCTTGAGAGAGCAGATGCCAGAAGCGCCAAGGCATGCTAGTCATGATGGTGTCCATAGGCGCCACCTTCTGGTTCGAAAGCGGTCATACCGTGATCTACTGTCCCGCCGAGCCCAACGACCATACCGTCCAGCACGTGATCCCGTTGATAGCGCACCCAGCCATCCCCCACTTCAAGCAAAACATGCCGATTACCCAGGTGATAAGCGATTTGTACGAGATTACTATTCGCCGTGATTGTTGAGACAGCTTCCGTCGCCGCCTGCACCAAAATACATCGTCCCGCTTCAGTCGTGAGGCAATCACCACCTCTTATCACGGTCCCGCGACTGAGGCTAATTGCGATCTCTTCCCCCGACGCCAGGGAGACACGTTGCCGAGCTCGCTCTCGATCGGCATAACTCAGCGTCACCTGCTCTAACGGCGTATTGCTCGCTGGAAACCTAGAAACTTTATCCACAAACTGATCCATGAGGTATTCCTAAAATAGGAAAAAGCGTTGCGCCAGCGGCAACTCAGTTGCCGGTTCGCAGGTGATCAGTTCACCATCCACACGCACTTCATAGGTTTCAGGATCAACCTCTATATTTGGACAGTAGTCGTTTAAGCGCATATCAGATTTTTGAATACCACGACAGTTACTCACCGAAAGCGTCTCTTTAGCCAAACCGTAACCGGAGACTTTTTCCTGCGCTTTGTCCGCGACAAACAAATAACTAGTAGCCGTACAGGCGCCCCCATAGGCACCGAACATCGGACGGTAATGCACCGGCTGCGGACTGGGTATCGATGCATTCGGATCACCCATCGGTGCTGCGGCAATCATCCCACTCTTTAATATCATCGCCGGTTTAACGCCGAAAAATGCAGGTTTCCATAACACCAAATCTGCGAGTTTCCCGACTTCTACGGACCCGACCTGATCACTGATGCCGTGCGCAATCGCGGGATTAATGGTGTACTTGGCGATGTAACGTTTGATGCGGAAGTTATCCGCTCTATCGGAGTCCTCGGATAGAGGACCACGCTGCACTTTCATCTTATGAGCCGTCTGCCAGGTCCTGGTAATTACCTCTCCAACCCGGCCCATTGCTTGTGAATCCGACGCGATCATCGAAAATGCCCCTAGATCGTGCAGAACATCTTCAGCCGCGATGGTTTCGCGTCGAATGCGTGATTCCGCAAATGCCACATCCTCAGGAATGTTGGCATCTAAATGGTGACATACCATCAGCATGTCCAAATGCTCGTCCACAGTGTTTATCGTATATGGTCGTGTCGGGTTCGTTGACGATGGCAGCACATGTGGCAGACCACAGGCCTTGATGATATCTGGCGCGTGACCGCCGCCGGCGCCTTCGGTATGAAACGTGTGAATGGTCCGCCCTTTGAAGGCAGCAAGGGTGTCTTCAACGAAACCCGAT
>JAQWQN010000196.1 GCA_029244465.1 Pseudomonadales bacterium | reverse complement strand
GTCAACCACTGCTACTCTTGGCATTCCCTTCGTCCGGACGTCTGTAGATCATGGCACTGCTTTTGATATAGCCGGCCAGGGGGTCGCCAATCCGCGGGGCTTAATTGCGGCGATTGAGACGGCGGAGCAGATTGTCAGAGGTGAACTCGCCTGAGCGATGCACCGGGATTTAAGATTGTGGTAGTGTTCGGTTCAATGATTACTACCTAAAAATGAAGGGGAGAGCATGAAAGCAGCAGTGTTTCGCGAAGTGAATGTACCGATGGAAATTGAAGACATTCAGATCTCCAAGCCAGGGCCGCGTGAAGTGTTAGTGAACACCAAAGCCGCTGGTATCTGTCACAGTGACATGCACTTTTACAATGGCACCTATCCTGGCCAAGTGCCAATGGTACTTGGCCACGAGAGTGCAGGTGTGGTTGAAGCGGTTGGCTCTGATGTGCACTACGTGAAGCCCGGTGACCATGTGATTACTTGTTTATCGGTGTTTTGTGGTCACTGTGAGAAGTGTTTAACAGGCCACATGTCCCTATGTCAGGAGCCTGAAACGAATCGCAGCAAGGAAGATGAGCCCCGACTTTCTCATAACGATGCAGCACTGACCCAGTTTGCTCAGCTCGGTTCCTTTGCAGAGCAAATGTTGGTGCACGAACATGCCGTCGTAAAAATTCGTGAAGACATGCCGATGGATAGAGCGGCGCTCATTGGCTGCGGCGTGACGACCGGTGTTGGCTCCGTTATACATACAGCTGGGGTAGAGCCTGGCTCGACCGTAGCGGTTATCGGCTGTGGTGGTATTGGCCTTTCAGCGATCAACGGCGCCGCGATCGCTGGTGCGGCTCGCATCATCGCTGTAGACATGGTCGATTCGAAACTTGAACTTGCGCGAAAATTTGGTGCAACAGATGTCGTCAATGGCGGCTCTGGTGATCCCGTCGAGCAAGTCAAAGAGCTGTCTGGCGGTGGTGTACATTACTCTTTCGAAGCGATTGGTCTAAAGGCTACCGCCGAGCAAGCCTTTGGTATGTTGCGCAGTGGCGGTACAGCAACGGTCATCGGGATGATTCCACCAGGTGACATGGTTTCGTTGCATGGCCCCGATTTCTTGATGGAAAAGAAGATCCAAGGCTCGATGATGGGATCAAATCGTTTTCGTGTCGATATGCCGAGATTTGTCGACTTCTACTTGCAAGGGCGATTGCACTTAGACGACATGGTGTCTAACCGCATCAAGCTCTCTGATATCAACGAAGGTATGGCTGCACTCGAAACCGGGGAGCTTGCGCGTAGCGTCATTATCTTTGATTGATAATGGCACGTGAGAATTAGAAAAATTGACTAGGGGAACTTATGCGTTGGTTATCTTTTGCGCGTAATGGGACGGTCTCGTTTGGCTATGTTACAAGCGACGGTTCCGGTGTCGTGGACGTCGGCGCACGGTCAGAGTTGGATACTTTACGTGAGGCCATAGCAGCAGATGCGTTATCGGTTATGTCAAAACAGTTTGGTGATGATGCCGATCTTGCGCTTGCAGGCATCACGTATGCGCCAACGATTACAGACCCGAAAAAGATCTTGTGTGTGGGGTTAAACTACAAAGCGCATCAAGAAGAAACCGGTCGAGGGGGCGAAGGTGTTCCCACTATTTTTGCGCGCTTTGCGGCGGCGCAAGTAGCGCACAATCAACCGATGCTCAAGCCCCCGGAGTCAGACTCGCTCGATTTTGAAGGCGAAATCGCCATGGTCATTGGCAAGGGAGGACGACGTATCTCGCAAGCCGATGCGTTGGATCATGTGGTTGGTTTTGGCATTTACAACGACGGCAGTGTGCGTGAATACCAACGCCATACCAGTCAATTCACACCCGGAAAAAACTTTGCCGCTACAGGCGGATTTGGTCCGTGGATGATGACCAAGGACGAAATTGGTGATCTATCGCAGATGGAATTGACCACCCGCCTTAATGGTGAAGTGATGCAGAATGCAACGGCGTCACTGATGGTGCATAGCTTCGAGGAGCTGATTGAATTTTGTTCCACTTGGATCGAACTTGAACCGGGCGATGTCATCGTTACAGGTACACCGGGCGGGGTTGGCGCAGCGAGAACCCCGCCAGTGTTTATGCAGGATGGTGATCGGATAGAGATAGAGGTCACACCCATAGGTAAACTCGTTAATCCCATAGTTGCAGAAAGCTAGGCGGCTTAGGTGAAATTTGGGGTTGGACAGAGCGTGCCCCGCAAGGAGGATCCGCGTCTGGTCACGGGTGGCGGTGAATTCACAGATGATGTAAATCTAGCCGATCAAGCCTATATGCGCGTCTTAAGATCGCCGTTTGCGCATGGTCGAATTGTTCAGTTGGACGTTGAACAGGCGGCGGCCGCGGAAGGGGTTTTAGCCGTCTACACGGCAAAAAATTTAACAGCGCTCGGCAGTATGCCTTGTCGAGCAGTGTTAAAAGATGCGGCCGGCAATCCGGCATTCATCCCTCGCCGTGCTCTCCTCGCTGAAGACAAAGTTGCATTTGTTGGTCAAGCCATCGCGGTGGTCGTTGCTGAAAGTACTGCGGCCGCGGACGACGCTTGCGAGCTCATTCAGCTCGACGTTGAAGACATCGCTGCCAATCCCCTGCCGGCTCTCGCGCTAGACCCGGATACGCCGGTAATCCATCCAGAGCATGGATCGAATTTGTGCGTGCATTACCAGATTGGCGATGTCAGCGCGGTCAATGAAGGGTTAGCGAAAGCACAGCACGTGGTTGAAGTTGAGTTAGTCAACAACCGCATGGTTCCGAGCCCTTTAGAAACGCGGGCATCCGTTGGCGTGTATGAAGAAGGCCAGTACCTGTTGTACAACCCAAGCCAGGGTGCCGTTGCGCAGAAGGGTGTGTTGGCGGATGCAATACTCAAAGTTGATTCCGAGGCAGTTCGTGTTGTTTCGCTCGATACAGGGGGCGGTTTCGGAGTACGCGGCGAGGTTCATCCAGAGGCCGTAATTTGTCTGGTCGCGGCTAAGGCGCTCGGCCGTCCGGTGAAGTATACGAGTACTCGAGCAGAAATGTTCTTAGCGGACTCGCACGGTCGAGATAATCTGACGACCGTTACTGGTGGATTTGACGCTGACGGAAAACTGCAGGCTGTTCGCGTAGAAACGATTGCGAATCTGGGTGCGTACTGCAGTGCGGTTGGTCCGTTCGTGCCGACGATGGCAGGTGGACGTATTGTGGGTACGGTCTATCGTGTTCCACACCTCCACCACTCTGTGCGACCGGTATTTACCAACACGATGCCTGTCGCGGCCTACCGAGGCGCGGGACGTCCGGAAGCGTGTTATGTGATGGAGCGGCTTTTTGAGGAAGCCGCGTTACAAATTGGCGTGAATAGTGTTGAGCTTCGCAGACTTAATTTCGTGACACCGGCAGAAATGCCTTATCGAATGCCCTCAGGTGTTGATCTGACCTGTGGAGAATTTTCAGAGACGCTTGATCGAGGGTTAGACGCGGCTGATTGGACGGGTTTTGATGAACGTCAGGTTGCGAGCAACCTGGTCGGTTTGATCCGTGGTCGTGGCATTGGATACTACGTGGAATCGAGCGGTGGTGGGCCCGAGGAGGAAGCCCAGATCACGCTGCGTGAGGATGGTGGCGTCGATGTGATTGTCGGTACTTATAGTCATGGGCAAGGACATCGAACAACGTACTCGCAGATCTTAAGTGAAGCGATGGGTATAGATTTCGAAAAGATCAATATTATCCAGGGTGACACAGAGACCGTTCTGTTTGGTGGTGGTACTGGTGGGTCGCGCTCTTCGCAAATGGGGGGTGTTGCAGTCAAACAGGCTTGGTCAGGCATGCTCGAGAAGGCCACTGACGTTGCCGCGGAGCTGCTCCAAAGCGACCACAACGATGTCGTCTATGCAGAAGGTAATTTCTCGAGTTGTTCTAATGAATCGACCGTCACGTTGGCGCAAGTAGCGAGTGCTGCGCAAGACCCTCAGTTCGGCGGTAAGGGGCTGAGTCTGACCCATCGTTACAATCGCGGTGGTGGATTTACTTTTCCGAATGGCTGTCACGTTGCCGAAGTCGAAATTGATCCTGAGACCGGCGTCATAACGGTTGCGCGGTACACTGCTGTGGACGACTGCGGACGGGTCATTAATCCGCTGCTTGCCGCTGGCCAGGTGCATGGCGGTGTCGTCATGGGCATTGGTCAAGCGATCTACGAGCACGCAGTTTACGATGATGATGGTCAGTTGATCACAGGTACCTTGATGGATTACGCGATGCCCCGTGCATCGCACATGCCGGATATCGAAGTGAGCTTCAACGAGGTTCTGGATCCGAACAACGAACTCGGCGTCAAAGGCATTGGTGAAGGGGGTGCGTGTGGTGCGCCGCCTGCGATTGTGAATGCTGTCCTGGGAGCATTGCGCCCGCTCGGTGTCACAAAGATTGACATGCCGTTATCGTCCGAATCTATCTGGCGGGCAATTCAGGCTGCTAAGTAGGGCGGGCTGCGTCCGGCAATTTTGTAGCTGGAGAAAGTTTGCCAAATCAGCTATACAAGAAGCGAGATTTATGAATCTAACACCAGGAGGTAGGCATGGAACCGGTATTGGACATGCAGCTCGATTGGATGGACCAACAGGGTAGTTGGGGTGCAGCCGCTGAGCCGAGCAAGCAGGGGCTGACGCTCGCTGACATACAGGTTGGCGCTTACGGCGATGTGCCGGAAGAGAGCGACAATATGACAGGGCGACCGCGAGGTGCAGGCGCGCGGCCCGAATCTTATCGTATAGGGGGCTACTCCGTTCGGAGTAAGCATGAAATCTGGTTGGAAAATGCCTCCTTTCTCTATGAGGAGGCACTCCAACGCCAGTGGAGTTCCGCAACAGATGTCCCGTGGGACTCCATAGAGCCTCTACCAGACGACATCGAACAAGCCGAATGCCAATTGGCGACGTTCTTAACGGAAGTAGAGTTTGTTGCTGGAGACGTTCCTGCGCGTTGGATTTCGCAAACGACGCCCGATTACTTTGAACCTCGCAATGTTTTGCTCGCTCAGGTGATGGATGAAGCACGACACATGGATGTTTTCCGTAAACGAGCGCTCGCGAACGGTGGTGGCCTGATGGGGGCTACCGGGGGCACCGCAGGTGTCGTTGGTAGCATCGATCTGGCCCGTGATTTCACAGAAATGTCTTCACGCTTGCACATTTCTGGTGAAGGGGCGGTACTCACGATTTTTCGTATGGGCGAACTCATGGCTTACAACGAAGCCGAGAAGGCGATGTACCGTCTTTGTGCACAAGACGAGGCGCGACACGTCGCGTTTGGGGTCATGCATATGCGCTATATGTCAGAAACTGCGCCAGAGCGGCGCGAAGAAATTGATTGTTACCTTGATGAGGCCGAGCGCCAGATTCTTGCTGGCAGCCAGAATCCTGCTGGCGCGCAGGCAGAAAGCTCAGAGTCCCTAGCAATACTTTTGGGTGGCGGCAAAGATCAATATGACGAAGGGGTGAATAAATTGATTGCCATTCGTCGTCGCCAACTACAGGAATATCAGAAGCGGGTTCGCTCGGCTGGATTTGGTGAGCGCTTCGATAATGGTCGTTCACCGATTAAGGAAATGTTGGCGGCTTCTGCCGCTTAACGACAGAGAGGGGGGAATGGTGAAAACAGCAGCTAAAACCGATAGCAAAACCAAGTCCAAGAAAACGACAGCGCGCGACACTGTCGCGAGTGCCGCGGAAGTACCGAAGCCAGGCTACCATTGGATGAATCGATCCAACCAATGGGATACCCGAGTGAAACCGGGCAAGCATGGGCTGCGGCTGGGCGACCTCAATGTTGGCATTTATGGCGAGATCCCCGAACAGTGGCAAGATCAGACTCGTAATCCTCGTGGTGCAATTCCACGCAAAGGTGTGCCGCCGCTGGGCTATTCGATCAGAGACAAGGCAGATGTATGGGCCGACTCAGCTGCTGACCTTTATGAAGAAGCGATACAGAGAAAGTGGGCGCCAGCAACTGATGTGCCATGGGGTACAGTAAAACCCTTAAGTGAACCGTTAGAGAGAGCGATTTGCCAAGTGCTGACGGAACTGTGCCAGTACGCGAACTGCGATGTGGAAACGATATCTCAGTGGCAACATCAGATGTCATATGGCTACCATGAAGTGAAACAATATCTGGCCACGGCGTCTTTCGACGCTGCACGTATGCATGAAGCTTTCCGTAAACGGGCTCTCTGTAATGGCGGTGGTCTCGGTTTAGAGGGTCCTGGCGAGGTGAATCGTATGATTCTTGAGAGCCGAGGGGGGTGGAGCGAGGCAGTCACCTACCTCATGCTGATGCGTGGCACGTTCACCATGACGTTACTCCGTTATCTTGAGAAGTTCGCGTACAACGACGCTGAGCAGAGTATTTACGCTAATGCCTTGCAAGCCAAGGCTCGGCAGATGACTTACGCGTTGGAGCATTTGCAGTATTCCATCGCGCATGATGAGGAACGCAAGGCGATTATGGCGACGCTGCTGTTTATTGGTGATCGGATCTGGGAGCGAGAAATGGCGGATCACGTCCTGCGCGAGGCATTGTGTATCGTGTTCGCTGGTGGGCTCGAAAAGGCGCCCGATCAGGGCTATGCAATCTATCAGAAAATGCAACGTGATTTCATGCGCGACTACGTCGGTACCTGCGAATGGCTTGGCATTAAGCGAGATCCGGCCATGCTACCTGAAGCGATGGCTGACTACCTGGAGGCTTCCTAGATGGCGAAGTTTCCGTCTGTTGTCTGGTTTGATGCGGTACGAAAAGTTTTTAATGGAGACGAGTCGTATCAGGGTGCGGGCGGTGGTCAATGCAATTGTGTTGCAGGTATGAAGGTGGGCAACAAGATATTCATTCTGACCTTCGAAGGACTGGAGTGTATCGATGCAAGAGACGGTAAAGACAAAGACCTGGAGGAGGTCGACTTCTACCTCGACATGCCAATTGCGGATTGGCGCGCGATGTTAAAGAATATCGCGGAAAACAACCGAGCGACGCGCGACTGCACCCTGAATACGTTGGACCTTGATCGCGAAGACGGGCTGTCGACGTCTAGACACGGCGACCAGTACCGTGAGGATCTGTTTTTCCGCTACAACCAGACCTTCCAGTTTTTTTTCGATGCGTCAGCGCGCGTAAAAACGAGTTACTAGGAGATACACTTGGCCAAAGCAAAAGCTAATCTTGACTGGCTCACCAAAGCACAACGGCAGCTGAACAAGGATTCAGCGTTCCGCAAGCTAGGCTCCACTGACCTCAAACTGGGTTTGCTCATTGGTGATGTCGCTCATCTTGTGACGTTTGAGGCGTTTGAAATCTCTTCAATTCGAGGGATGGATCCCAATGATGTGCGCGATGCAGATCTTGTTATTAACATGTCCGTTCGCGATTGGAACGCGTATCTGCGTCGACGCAAAGCTGGAAAAGCTGCGTCGCTGCTAAGTGTCGACGTAGAAACGCCGGTGGTCTTGGCGCAGAACCCGCTGAAGCGGCTGCTGTTCGAGCGCTACAACCTTTCAATCCAAGCGTTTGTTGATCGTGGTGCAAAGCTCGCGGCATAAGAGGTTCTGAATGCCGATTTATGAGTATAGATGCCGCAGCTGCAGCGAGATTTCAACGTCGTTGCGGAAGGTATCTGAAAGTAAAGACCCGATTCTCTGCGAAAATTGTGCGGGCCAAGCGCAAAGAATTGTCTCTCGACCGTCCGTGCATTTATCGAATATGAGCAAGGTTGAGAAACTTGATCCGAAGTACGACAAGATGGTCGACCGGGCAATGAATAACACCACCAGTGCCGATCCTGAGCGGATTCTGAAGAAGATGAAGCCGCTCAGTGATGGCGAGTAGCCGCATCGGCGTCCTCGCGTAGTTTTCGAAGCTTAGGTTTTCCCTAGCTTGAAGTTGTCCCATGTCACTGTCTTGTCCGGTGTGAAGACGATCCAGCGTCGGTTCTTTCCACGTGCTGTCGCTGCCATCGGCGGTGGATCCTCAACCGCTGGCATGCCATGTCCACCGTTGTACTTGCGTCCCATTTGCACCTTCGCGTCTTCCAAGCCGCTTTCCGCAGTCTCTTCTGCAGCAGATTCTAAGACCCTGGCTGTACCCTGCATCATGATCGCCTGTAACTCCGGAAACTTTTCATTGTGATCTAGGAGAACCGTGCAATTCCGGTTACGCCGCAAGTTGACGACTTTTTGGCCGCGGGCAGAGATAAAAATCTTACCCGCTGCCCAACCAAACCACATGGGTGTCACGTTAATGCGCCCTTTCGCATCGACCGTGGCAATCCGACAATTCCAATCACCCAATAACATGTGTTCCTGTTGTTCATTGTCTAGAGCGATCTCTCTTGGCAGGGCCATTAGTTCACCGCCTCGCTACCTGGACGACCAACAACGCCAGCCACCATATCGTGAGTTGCTTTGGTCGATGGCTGCGTCGGTCTACGCCCTCGTTCAAAATTGAAAGGATCGGTGTCAATGTCGGTTAAAATGGTTTCGCCGGATAGTACAGAGCGCTTCCAGGCCTGATGCTGATCTTCCCGTCCTTGGAATTCGGGCATCACCTCGTTTGCAAATAGTTTTAGTGAGTCGCATATGTCTTGATGCGTGTTCTTCCCCGCCTGGTTCAAGAGAATGACTTGATCGACGTTGGCGTCCTCTAGTTCTTTCAAGCGTTCGCGTATCGTATCCGGCGAACCAATGAGCTCACTGCCGCTTCGCTTTTGACCTTCCGGGGTGGCCTTCCACGCCTCGTATCGCTCCCAGAAATTGACCGTCCCTGGCTTGAACGGCCCTTCCTGTCCGTATAGGCGCAGCGCAAATTGGAAAAATGTCCATCCATCTGCCTTGCGCCATGCCTCTTCATCAGTCTCTGCACACATGAAACCAGCTACGACTGCAATGTTGGGGTTTGTTTGATAGTCGGTGAGCGGTTCTTGATGGTGAATGAAGGTGTTGTAATAGGCGTTTACCCACGCTTGGGCAGCGTCTAAGTTCACGAACTTGAAGCACAGTGCACCCATGCCACGATGGGCGGAGTACTTGATTGTATCGAGTTGTGAACAAGCCACCCAAAGCGGAGGATGGGGTTTCTGCAGAGGCTTTGGGATAACGGCGCGCAATGGGAACTTAAAGTATTCTCCCTCGTATTCCCAGCCGTGGTTGTAAAACATAGGCAGTGTGCAGCGAACGGCATCTTCCCACACATCGCGTTTGTCTCGATATTTGAGATTGAACGGGTGCAGTTCTGTGCTAGATGCGCCTTCGCCGAGGCCAAGTTCAACACGTCCGTCAGACACCAAATCGAGCGTAGCAACTTTCTCCGCTACGCGAGCTGGGTGATTGGTGGTGAGCTGGATAATGCCGTGACCAAGGCGAATGTTCTTCGTACGTTGACTGGCGGCCGCCAAAAACACTTCTGGCGCTGCCGAATGTGAATACTCTTCCAGAAAGTGGTGTTCAACCTCCCACGCGTAGTCGTAGCCGAGTTGATCGGCGAGTTCGATTTGGTCGAGCGATTGCTTGATTAACGTGTGTTCGCTGAACTCGTCCCAGTCCCTGGGTAGCTGGTGTTCGTAGAAGACGCCAAATTTCATATTCCTTCCCCTATAGAAAATTGATGTTAAGCAATGTCGGCAGAGTGTGATCTCTAAGACGAGGCCATACAAGCCCTGCTCTGATCAGGGCGACTTGACAGTGGCGGCTGCTAGGCGAGATAGTCGAATGCAGGCTAGGCAAGTCGGTGTGAGGATGCTAGCTCGCTAAAGAAATTGAAGGGGAATAAACATGGTGACCGATATCCCGGTGATCTCTGCGGATTCGCATATTACGGAACATCCCGAGACCTACAGCGCATACATAGATCCGAAATGGCGGGATAAGGCGCCGCGGATGATTCGCTCGAAAGAAAAGGGCGATCTGTTTGTGATAGATGGGATCTCGAGGCCCATCGCGATGGGTCTTGTTGCTGCGGCTGGTAAAGATCCGGCGGAGCTTTCCATGACTGGCGCAAAATTCGAAGATCTGCATCGCTCTGGTTGGGATTCTAGCGCGCGCTTGGCTGATCAGGATCGAGACGGTGTTTCCGCTGAGATCATTTACCCGACGGTAGGCATGATGATTTGTAATCACCCAGACGCCGACTACAAAAAAGCCTGCTTTGATGCTTATAACCGCTGGATCGCGGAATACTGTAGCGAAGATACGGAGCGCTTGTTGGGGTGTGGCCAAACCGCAATGCGGACGCCAGAAGAAGGGATATCTGATTTGCACGCGATCAAACAGGTGGGTTTACGTGGGGTGATGATGCCTGGCGATCCGGTACTTGAAGACTACGACTCTGAAAT
>JAQWQN010000184.1 GCA_029244465.1 Pseudomonadales bacterium | reverse complement strand
TCCGGACTCTTCGTCTGAATCCCAGCGTAAGTTCCGCTTCTTTCCAGGAAGCTTGAAAAATTAAATTACTAGTGGGTATGTGGGATGGAATTTAGATCAAGTTTGTTCGTATCCCTTGCCCGTCTTCTAGTCGATCATTTTCTGCATATGGGCGTGGCTGCAGGATCGCTGTCGAACGATTTGGTGTTGGTCTGGCCGCTGGAGTGGAAGTTCTTTTGTTTTCGTGGAAGTGCTTTTGGAAACCGGTTTCTTTTTTGCTGGCGTTACGATCGGTTCATCTTGCCGGACGCGCAGGAAGTCAGTAGCCATGCAGCCTGTTTTCGTACTCAGACGGCTAGTTGAAATGCACCTTTTACTTGTTCTAGCCTCCGAGAGAAAGGAAGGACATCTATGAAGTAATTTGAAACCCAAATTCCAGATCAATCCACCAACGATCCCTTAGGCAGATACAGCTATTCTCGCAGCTTAAACCGCATCACTTTCCCCGTCGCTGTTTTCGGCAGTTCTTCGACAAATTCAATGGACCGCGGGTACTTATATGGCGCCAACAGTTCCTTAACGAACTGTTGCAGATCAGCTTCACTAATGGCGGCACCTGGTTTGAGTACGACGTATGCCTTGCTCTTGATTAGGCCGTCACGATCAGGTAACCCAACCACGGCACTTTCTAGTACTGCTTCATTGCGAATCAGCACTCCTTCCACTTCAAAGGGCGATACGTACTGACCACTGACTTTGAACATATCATCCGTGCGTCCTACGTAGGTATAGCTACCATCTTCGTTTTCTAAATATTGGTCGCCGGATTTTGTCCATTCACCTTGGAAGGTTTCTTGGGAACGTTGACGATTACCCCAATACATAAGCGCTGAGCTCGGTCCTTTGATAAACAGCTCACCAACCTCACCTACCGCGACAGGATCTCCGTCGTCACCGCGAATTTCAATGGCGTAGCCCGGCACAGGCCACCCCGTGGATCCGTAGTGCACCCTCCCCGGCGCATTGGAAAGAAATACATGCAACATTTCCGTGCTACCTATCCCGTCCAAAACATCTATGCCGAAGTGAGTATTGACCCGGCGCCCTAAGTCCTCCGGTAGTGCCTCACCCGCTGAAGAACAGAGGCGTAAGTTTACTGCATCGGTGGCAGGCAGATCGGGTGATGCCAACATCGCCGCGTAACCGGTAGGGGCACCAAAAAATACCGTTGGTTTGTGCAGTGCCCATTTTTCAAAAACGGCCTCAGGCGTTGGACGCCCAGCCATCAATACCACCGTCGCGCCAACACTTAGTGGAAAGGACAGAGAATTTCCAAGACCATAGGCAAAGAACAGTTTTGCCGCAGAGAAGCAGACATCGCCTTCGCTCAAGCCTAGAATGCCTTTGCCATAGAGCTCAGCTGTCCAATACGCGCTGCCATGCACATGGACCGTTCCCTTTGGTCGTCCCGTTGAGCCCGAGGAGTAGAGCCAAAAGGCAATGTCATCCGCGTTGGTATCCGCTGCCTTGTTTTTCGCGGCATGACGACTAACAAGATCACTCATGTTCATATCACCTTCGGTAGAACTGATGACATGCTCAACCTGATGTTGCGCTATCACCATTGCCTCGGTGAGCACGTCGGCTAGCGCATCGGACGTGATAGCCGCTCGCGCGCCTGAGTGTTCCAACATGTAGGCGTAATCACCTGCGGTTAACAACGTGTTCACAGCAACGGGCACTATGCCTGCATAAAGACAACCCAGAAACGCCACGGGCCAAGTTACTGAATCGTGCATGAGCAACAGCACACGCTCCTCGGGTCTTACGCCGAGACCTATTAATGCAGATGAAAAACGCCGCGCTTGATCTTGAAGCTCAGCATAGGTGAGTTGTGTTTGGTCATCGATGAAGGCCAATTTCTGTGGACGACTGACATTACGGGCAAACATGTCCGCCGCAAAATTGTAGTGCTCCGGCGGACTTTGGACTGATTGCCGATCTCTGGTTGAATCCATCTCTACTATTCCCCCGTCGAGTTTTACGCCGCAATCCTGACATATTCGAAATCGCCCGGCTTGCCGCCGACCCCATTTTTCGGCGGTGAGATCCACGGCGCAAATTTACCAGGTTCAGTCATCGGTTTCATAAGGCTAAGGATGTATTCAAGATCTTCATTGGAGGGTAGGAAATCATATTGTTTCGCACGCCAAGTTGCCTCGTTTAGAAGTATGCCGCCGGGTGATACGTAAGCGCCAGTAAACATGCCTTGCTGACGATTGAAACTACGATGGGGTAGCACCAACTCGAAATCTATGTTGTGGCGCATGATGACGGCGTTCCATGCATCCACTACGGTTTGGCAATCTGCGATGTAGTCATCTATCAATCGGGCGTTAAGCGCAGTGATCGCAGGCACGTCTTCCATTGAAAATTTGTCATCCTTCAAAACCATCACTGGATAGCTATCGTTGTGCAGTTGATGATCATCATCGATCTTGGTTTCTTGGAAGCGACCCTTAATACCTGAATTGAAAGCGTTTGCCGCGTTGGTGGATATTTCAGAACCAAACAGGTCTAACGTGACAGAAAAGTGAAAGTTCATTTTTCGTTGCAACATTGGCAAATCCATAACCTTAAGGTCACGGATTCGTCCCACATCAGCCGGATCATTAACACCTGCCTCGTTCATCATATGGCAAGTTCGATCGAGGATACGCTCCACGCCGCTTTTGCCGACAAACATGTGATGACCCTCTTCTGTAACCATAAAACGGCAAGTGCGTGACAAGGGGTCAAACCCTGATTGCGCCAGCGACTCTAACTGCATCTTGCCGTCACGGTCGGTAAACGAAGTGAACATAAAAAACGATAGCCAATCTGGCGTTTGCTCATTGAAGGCACCCAGGATGCGAGGACGGTCTTCATTTCCAGACGTACGCTTAAGCAACATTTCCGCTTCTTCACGACCATCACGACCAAAGTACTTATGTAACAGATAGACCATGGCCCAAAGGTGTCGACCTTCTTCTACATTCACTTGAAAAACGTTGCGCATGTCGAACAACGAGGGCGCCATATGACCAAGAAACCGCTGCTGCTCAACTGAAGCAGGTTCTGTGTCGCCTTGAATGACCAAAAGCCTACGCAGCAAACCACGATATTCGCCGGGCACGTCCTGCCACACAGGTTCACCTTTGTGCTCACCGAACGGAATCGTGCGGTCTTCTTCTTGAGGCGCGAGCAAAATTCCCCAGCGATACTCTGGCATTTTGACAAAATCAAACTTTGCCCATTTGCCCGACTCAACGCCTACAGCGGTACGCAAATACACTTCCCGATCTAGAAAGTCGGAAGGACCAGATCCGCGCCACCAGTTTATAAATTTAGGCTGCCAGTCTTCTAGGGCCCGTTGTAGTCGTCTGTCAGACGACAGATTTACGTTGTTGGGTATCAGCGTGTCGTAACTTACGGAGTCGTTCATCGTGTGTTCCCCTAAACCCGTGCTTTATCAAAGTGAGGTCGTTGCCCCGTACCAAATAATCCTAACGCGCCGTTTTCGCCAACAGCGTTAGGTCGCTGAAAAATCCAATTCTGCCACGCGCTCAGGCGCGAGAATATTTTGCTCTCCATAGTTTCCGGACCGGCAAAGCGCAGATTGGCCTCCATGGCAGTTAGAGCGTCAGGCGAAAATCCTGCCCGCTCCTCGATAACCATGCGCAATTCGTCTTCGTAGTCGATGTTGTCAAGGGCTGCGGTAATTAGCCCCGCATCTTCAGCCGCAACCGCCTGCAATTGAATACCAATGCTCGCCTGCGCATTTGTAAGCGCTGTCGGAGCACCTAGGAACCGAACCTGTAGCCGACTGAGGCCGTTGACCATAGGATAACTACCGAAATTCGAAGCACTCAAACTTAACATCGCAGCTTGCTCGTTGGTCCGATCCTCGAACTGGCCTTCAAGCATATAGCTGCGATCGGCTGCAAAAGCCAGTTCTGCCAAGAAACCTGAAAAACAACTATCCGGCTCAATGCGGGCGAATATTGATCGAGAGGTGAGATCAACGCGAGACAGAACTCGGGCGATGTAAAGCTGTACTTCCCGGGCGAACCAGTCGTCTTGATTGCTATGTAGAAATGCGTCGTAGCCAAGCACGTCCGCGCTCACTCCTTTGGTGTACAGCAGTATCGTGCCGATCTCAAGCTCGTTAAAACGTAACTCAAGAATCGCATCGTCCAGCTCACGCATTACAAGCAGCGGCCAGAAGTCGCTTCGCTTGGCGTCCTGCACACTGTCGGCAACAGTGGTTTCTGGACCGTTAATCGTCAGGTGAGTGCAACGTTTATCTCGGTCGATACGCACATTCACGTGACTGTAGTTGATCGCATCCTCGCTGATGTTCTTTTCCAATTGGGGTAACACCACCCCTACTGCCACCGTTGGATCGGAATCTGCCACCAATTCCTCGAGCACCGTCTGGCAACGCGCCTGAAAACGTGAGCTAGGAATGGTCTCGTCAACCAAACCTGCCTTCAAAGCCCTAAGGCCCTGCATACCTTCCTCTAGCGTGCAAAAAACATCTGCGATGTCTCTGCGAACTCTACGTTTATCAACTAGGCGGGTTAATCCTCCGGTACCAGGTAGGACCGCCAGCATAGGTATCTCGGGTAAAGAGACGGCGGCTTTGCCATCGTCCACTAAGAGAATTTTCTCTGCCGCCAACGCCAGCTCAAAGCCACCCCCCGCAGCTGTTCCGTTGATCGCCGCGATATAAGTTTGTCCAGAATTACGAGTAGCATCTTCAATGGTGTTGCGCGTCTCGTTAGTAAACTTGCAAAAATTGACTTTATGGGCATGACTTGCGGATCCGAGCATGCGGATATTAGCCCCGGCACAAAAAGTTCCGAGCCGGGCAGAACCAAGCAGTACTGCTTTAAC
Organism: Pseudomonadales bacterium; assembly: GCA_029244465.1. Taxonomy (GTDB): domain Bacteria; phylum Pseudomonadota; class Gammaproteobacteria; order Pseudomonadales; family Azotimanducaceae; genus UBA4421. Next base: position 1,486 of record JAQWQN010000184.1, on the reverse strand, counting down.
TTCGGGGTGTTCAAATCTCAAGCGCTGAACCACATCGGCAAGCTCGATATCAACGCCAATATCGTATGAGTTAAGCTTTAACTCATAGCCGTCGAACCAGCCGCCTTGTTCATCGACGTCGAGCTCGAGATAAGCAAACGGCGCGGCGATGCGAAGCTGCCAGTGGCGGTAGTCGTCTGGCTGCGTGACGAAATTCACACGTCGGCTCACTAGGTACTCCGATTGAACTAATTTAGTAGAAACGCGATAAACTCTTTGTTGGCAGAACATTCGCTGATAGGTATATCTGTCGTTTGCACAGCAAATAACCTGCGCTGTCTTCAACCCAAGGGTCATGACGGTGCCCGGCCAGTAGATCAACATCGCTCTGGCGATGGCTACGATACAGAACAAAGGCACTGTGCACTGTATGAAGCATGGTTACTCACCCTTGCTGACTCGCACATTAGACCTTGGAGAGCCGCGGCCTGCAACGTACGGCTACCCAACCGAAACCCTTCACGGTCGACAGAGATGGCTTCTCATTGAACGCGGCTGTCGCCTGCCAACCGCATCAGTGTGATGGTCTTGAACGTCTCTATAGATCACACATTAAGCGGAGGTATTGACCCGTTAAAGCCCGATTTTAACAAGTTATCAACTAACACTTAATCTAAGAGCCTGTCACTGCGTCCCATGTGGCGAATGATCTAAGCCGAAATAGTTTAAAAAACCTCTGACACAGAGCATGCCTGTCTTGATTGAACAGGTTGTAGACCACGGCATGGCTTGCCAGAAATCACTGTGCCTGCTTGATCTATTTGAAACGGCGCATGTCTCGCTCTCGAACCCGGGTGGGTTGACGGGAGAGCTCTGCTCGATTGTTGGCGTATTGTTCTGTGTTATGTCTTGCCTCAGGGATCAATGTTCGGTGTGCGAGGCCATAGCTGCGTAGTTTGTCCGTGATGATCTCTCTAGGTACACCGCCTACTTTCACAAAGCGTTGGAAGAATCGTTTCGCTGCCTTGGCGTCTCTTCGCTCTCGTAGATAGATATCGACGACTTCGCCATCTTGATCAACCGCGCGCCAAAGGTAGTGTTGTTTGCCGCCAAACGTGACGAACACTTCGTCCATAAAATAGGTATCGCCGTAGCCGTCGTGTCTACGACGAAGACGTTTGGTAAACTCAGGACCGAATTTGTTCACCCAGAGTCGAGTGGCCTCATAGCTGACGTTGATATGACGCTCGGCCAGTAAGTCTTCAATGTCTCGAATACTGAGATTGAAGCGGTAGTACAGCCAAACGGCGTGTTGAATGACAGATGGCGGGAATTGATGTCAGTTGTAGAGGTTTTTCATCTGAGCATGCTGCCAGAGCACCGGTTAATTTGTCAGTACCTGACATCGAACTCAAAAGCCCGTTCGAGTCGCTGCGCCGAGGTCAATCGGATTGCATCACTCGGTTGCTGCTGACTAGGACGGATCGGCTGATCTGATGGATCAGGT
>JAQWQN010000181.1 GCA_029244465.1 Pseudomonadales bacterium | reverse complement strand
CTCTGCGGCTACTGCACCTGCCCGGCCAGCGGCCACAGCTCGCAAGACATTGACACTAATAAAGTGGCACAGCCGTGCACATCCGCAAAACGCCCTCCAAATCCTACCGAGGAAGGGTTAAATGCGCTCGAGCAAACAATCTACGTGCCAAGTGACGCATCCATAGCTGGCTTTCGGAAAAGGAACAAAATACCCAGGGTAAACAATATCAACAACGCCAGCAGTAAGTAGCTGTCAGGATAACTTGCTGTTTCGGAAACCTTACCAAAAAGTTTAGACCCCAACGACACCCCTAAATTAGCCGATGACATATAAACGGCAAATTGGGTTGCCGATACGCGCTTTGTGCAAATACTCATGGCTATGGCTATGACACAAACGCTGGCCATCGGATCAAGTAATACCCAAATCGCCAGCATGACGAGGACATAAGTCTCGTCAACCCAAAGATGCTCCGTTTGAGCGAGCAAAAGCGCATGACCAAACACCAATGCGAACGTCCAGGTGGACATTTTTTTGATGCCAAACTTATCGATGAACGGTCCTACTGCTAAAGCGAGGAAAGCACCGGCCAACCCCATGGTTGCCACCAAATTGGACCAGTCAGAGCTCGCCAGACCAAACAGCTTCACAGCCGCAATAGGCATCAAGGCATCACCATAGCCATTCACCAGACCGTAAAAAAACAGGATGAGAAACACCGTCAGACTGGTTCTGCTCCACAAAACATCATTCAGCGAGGTGACCAACAACTTAATAGACGCAGGTGCAGAGACAACGGCTCGATGCTCACCCTGACTCCATGGGAACCTGCGCTCACCTTCTCGTTCACGAATGTAGAAAAAACCCAGAAAAACAACGCCACAGACCACTGCCCCCAACACCGCTGTGGGACCCAAACCCATTGTCGACAAAAGGACGCCGCTAACCGCTGCTGAACTGGCCCAGCCAATTGCTTTACCAAACATCATAAATGCATTCACTCGCCCATACTCTTCCTCAGGCACCAAATCGATGGCCATGCCATCAACGGCAACATCCTGTGTAGCGGCAAACAACTGGACTGTTGCGGCAAGAGCAGTCAACAACATCATCTGTTCTACCGGGTCATCGATGACCACAAGCAAACACATCGCAACCGTCATGCCTAATTGGGCGCCCAGTATCCAAGGCCGCCTCAAACCCATCGCTGGAAATTGAAACCGATCCATTAGCGGGCCTGTCGTGAGCTTGAAGACCCATGGCAGCACAATAATCGCAAGATAAGATGCAATCATAGACGCAGACATACCCTGGCTGGCTAACCAAGCCGGCATAGCGATATTCAAAAGACCTTTTGGAATACCCTGCGCAAAGTAGAGCAAACCACAGCTGCCATAACGTGCCGCTGAACTACGAGATAAGTACAAGACACAAGCCCCCAAACATTATTTGCAACATCACTTCGAAAAATACCCCCGCGCCATGATAAACACCATCGGCCCGAACAAAATCAATGCCAATAAATTGGGCAATGCCATCAGGGCATCGACCAACAGCGAAACAAAATCAAGCCTAAGTACCGTGCCTATCGGTATGGCCAGCACCGAAGGTACCCCCTTAGTGTCATTTAGCCTTGATGCCAAACAGGAATTCGACACATCGGAGACGATAAACGCTCCGATGCAAAATAGTTGTGAACGCGCAGAGCGCCAGACCTAGAGTCACAATAGGATGGCGAAACAATTCGCAAAGCGTGGTTAAAAGCCGCGGCAGATAGTGCTGACCGAGATTCACCCGGGGTCCATAGGCCTGAAACGATAATCACCAGCGCAGTTATGATACAAATCAACAAGGTGTCAATAAAGGTGTCAATAAAGGTGTCTAACATCGCTACCGTACCTTGACGCACCGGATCATCAGACCGCGCCGAGGTACGGAATCGCCATTAACGCGCTGTTTTGATAACCCTCGGCTGCTCGAATAGCCCTGTTATAAGGCCTAGCCTCGGTGGCGGTCGCTATTGCAAAGAGGCCTGGATGTGGCTCGTGGCGATGCAAACGACGCTTTCCGGAGACGGTGAGCTCTGAGATCGCGTATCCCATCGTGGGAAGCGGTCACGCAAACGCGCCAAACGCGTTGCGCCGCTCGCCTCGGATTCAGCGGCTTTCTCAACTGCGGAGCAGTGCACTCTTAACCATTCAGGAATCCCGCCGGTTGCGTATTTGGTCCTCTGTCGACCCAACTTTTGGGCTAATCAATATCGACAGATAATCCTGATTATTGAATTGCTGATGGGAGATTTCTTCGACCATGCTGGAAAGAAGTCGAAGCCGCAGATCATCATCGGAAAAATCAGGCACCGGCTGCATCGTTGCCAGAAGTCCCTCAAGATTGGCTGCGCCCGGGGCGCTAACAAATTCAAGTTCCAGTTTTTCACCGACGCTGCGCAGCATAATCCGAATCTGAAAGTCGCTGTCGTTTCGGGCTTTCTCTACCTGGTAGAGAAAGGCTTCTTCAAGCACGAGTTCCAACCTCGAAAGGTCATCGCCGCGCCAGCCTACCGCTTTTCCGCGTCCCTGGACGAAATCGACCGCCTTGTGCAACGAACCCACTTCCGCGTCTACCTTAGTTTGAAACGTACGCGATTGTTTGAGAGATACCAGAAAAGACAGGATAACCGCTGTTATGCCGCCGGTAGTCATGCCGTTATCGAGAAGCTGGTTAACCACCGGGGGCATAAGATCGTGGAACACCAGTTGACCCTGAAAGCCGTATCCCATCCAGAGCGAGACGCCGAAGATCATAGCGTTGTCGAACGAGAAGCCGTCACTTACGATCAGCCGGATACCGTGAGTAAACAGAAGTACGATCAGGAAGAACACGAATGTTCCGGCAACGGGTCCCGGGATCGCTTGAAGGAGTGCCGACACCTTGGGCGAGAAAGCAAGCAGCACGAGTAGAATGCCCCCGTAAATGCCCACTCTTCTTGCTGCAACCCCGGTGAGGTCGATAATCGATATGCTGGTTGAATAGGTTGTGTTCGGCAAAGTACCGATAAGACCGGACAGCAAATTACCCATTCCGTCAGCATTCACCGCGCCCTGTACCACCTTGTAATCTGGTGGGCTGCTATCCCGGCGGGAGACCTCTTGGATGGCGATGCCGTCGCCGTAGGTTTCCAGCGCACCGATAATAGTGACGATGATGAAACCCGGTAGCATCGTCCAGAAGGTTACACTGAAACTGAGGTCCAGCCCGGGCCAAGTCGCGTCCGGCAGACCAATATAGGCGGCCTCGAAGACAGGTTTAAGATCAGTCAGACCCACAAAGTGGGCGAATACGGAACCAACCACAACGCCAATGACCGGGCCCCAGAGCTTCATCTTGCCGTTGCCGAAGAACGACATCAACAGAACGATGGTCAGGGAGATTGCCGCCGTCCATGCTGGAGCCGCAGAGGAACCAGCAAAATCTTCGGGTACTTGCGTAAGCATGTTGAATGCTATCGGCATGACTGCTATCGCGATAAGGGTCACTACGGTTCCGCCGACCGTAGGGTTGATGATTTTGCGAAACAGCCCGAGCCGTCGCGCGAACAAAAACTGGATAAAGGAAGAAGCCACGATTAGCGAGGCAAGAAGGGGCAGCCCGCCAGCTTTCAGTGCGGCAATCGATACGGCAATAAACGCACCGGATGTGCCCATAAACAACACATAGCCAGAACCGATGGGTCCGATGGGCCTGGCCTGCAATATGGTTACCGAGCCACTTACGAGTAATGCACCAAATACGGCCCAGTTCTTGGCTGAATCATCCGCACCGGCCGCGGTGAGAGCGATAATCGGGACGAGGACTATTCCAGAGAGAATAAGTGCAACCACCTGGAAGCCAAGCAGGGCGGAGAGCAAGTGCGGCGGTTTGTCGTCTACCGCATACAGGATATTTTTGTTTTGGGGCTGATTTTCGCTCAAATTCATTCTCCAAGGAGATCTTCTTGTTGATGTCGGGGTGGTCCTGCGCGGCCTAACGAGCTTACTGGATGTCACTCGGCGGTCGTGATATCGAACAGGTTGTCAAAGCCGGAGTAACCGAATCCATTCGTTAATGTGGGTGCTTACGTTGACCAGCCTCTGGGCACCTTCTGAGCCGGTAAATCGTTTGTGCGTCTTCAATAAAACGCCCAGACCCGCGCTGGAAATGTACTCAAGCTCCTGCATGTCAAGCGTACAGTCCCCATGGTGCTGGTGGAGGAACTGTTGCGCTTCCGGCGTCAAACCTCCCGCCGATAGCAAGACTGCTGTCCGATTTGCCAGAGATCTCTAACATTTATGATCTCCTGTTTATTCCAACTGCCAGCGTGCTCGTGCGGTCACCGTATTGGCACTGTACCTGACTGCCATTTTTAAAATAAGGGGGAAACCCCGTCCACCTGGTGTGGCGGATGGCTGAACAACCCTATTACAGTTCCTATCCGCCGCATTCTGGATCAGGAGATTGTGGATGGGCTCAGAGGGCTATCTGGCACTGGAAGGCGGTTTGAGCAGGGTGCGAAGCGCGTACTCCAGGGTTTCGCTGGAAAACGGTTTTTGCAAGAAGCTCCGGCGGTCGTTTAGGGCTAGATCGGCGAAACGCTCCGGGTCAGTGTAACCCGAGACGAACAACACGGCTGCGTCGGGATAGAGTTCGAGCAGGGAGGAGACTAGTTCAGGTCCCTGTAGTTCCGGCATGACAACATCCGTGAGAAATAGATCAAAGCTCCCTGAATGGTTTTGAGCAATATCAAGTGCCTGCGGGCCGCCGTCTGCGACTAGCACGTTATACCCCTTGTTCTTGAGCAGGCCGGAGGTCACTCGACGCACTGCGGCGTCATCCTCTATAAGGAGAACCGTTTGACCCCGCCCGCTGCTCGTCACCGCGGTTGCTCCTAGGTCCTGGGTCGTTGACGGGACAGCCTCCACGATTGGTAGATAGACGGAAAAACACGAGCCTTGACCCAATGCGGATTGGACATTGAGAAATCCATGATGCTGGGTCACGATGCTGTCGACCACAGCTAACCCGAGCCCAGTCCCCTTTCCCGGTTCCTTGGTCGAAAAGAACGGCTCGAGGACGCGGCAGCGTTTGGCTTCGTCCATGCCTTCCCCCGTATCGCTCACGCGTAGGACCACATGGGGTTTTTGGGAGGCCGGGGATTGTGTGATGAAGCTCGGGAGTGTCTCGACCGCAATCATCTCGATTCTGAGTGTTCCCCCGTTTGGCATCGCGTCATATGCGTTGAGCGCTAGGTTCATCAGTACTTGCTCAATCTGTCCTTGGCCCGCGCGTACCGTTCCGATCGAGCCTGGGCTTTCGATCTCGACAGTAGTTTGCTCGCCGGCTGCCCGTTCTATCATGCCACGCATGCCCTCGACCACGCTATGGGCTTCGATCGTCTCCAGCACGAGTGCCTGCTTACGGCTGTAGGCGAGGAGTTGGCCTGTAACACTCGCCGCACGTTCGGTCGCAGCCTGCACCTCACTCAAAAACTCAAGTTGTGTCGCGGTGATCGAACTCGGCTCGTCAAGCACCAGCGCGACGTTGCCTGCGATGACCGTGAGTAAGTTATTGAAGTCGTGTGCAACGCCGCCAGCGAGTTGCCCAACCGACTCCAGACGCTGGGCATGTTGCAGCTCAGATTCGAGGAGTTTGCGTTCGTCTTCTATGCGATTACGCTCACGCAGTTCGAAGCTCAGCCGGTCATGCGCGGTCTGGAAGTCTAGCGTGCGCTCTGCGACACGAAGATCGAGTGCGCGCCGTGCGTCGTCGGCGTCCCTCAGCGCGACTTCGAGTTGTTCCTGCCGTTCCTGAAGCTTTTGGGTAAGGACTTCGCGATGGGCAAGTAACCACGAGGTGAGGCTGAACATGATCGCGGAGATCATTGTAATGTTGATGACAAAGAAGGCTGTGCGGACCTCCGAATCGTGAATTCGGGTGAAGCGGCTCGCCATGTCGGCATCGATGACGCCGCTTACTAGAGTTAGGGCGATAAAGCCAAGTCCCCAGGCCAGGCCACTTTGCCAACCGCCAGAGGCGTGCGTGCCCACAATGGCGAGCATCGCCCAAAGCATCATCCCACCGCTTGCGGCAAAACCGCCGAGGACCCATTGAAAGAAAAAGGGTAACAGGAGTGAGAGACCGATCTGGACCTCTCGCACCACGCGGAAGTTCTTTGTCGCGTACAAATAGCTGAGGTTCGCAATGGTGAGGACCACGTACCCATACGGAACGACAGCGGGGCCATTCGCATTAAAGTAGACGCTCAGTGTCCCCCAAACCAGTCCGCCCACAGCCATTAAGGCGGCCATATAGACGAGGAGGCGATGACGAAGGCGATCCTCTGTTGAATCTCCCGGTTGGTCTCCGATCTTCCCGAGTTGAACCAGTGTATCCGCTAGACTCTGCATGACTATGCTCGAACTTTAGATAAGAGGTCGATCAACTCGATAAACTTTTCTCTCTGCTCTTGCTCATTACCAGCGGCGATCGCGCTCTCCACGCAAGTGACTGAGTGATCTTTCAGGATCGCATCTTCAACTTTAATGAGTGCTGATTTTATCGCCTGAATCTGATGCAGCACTTCAATGCAATAACGCTCTTCTTCGATCATCCGCGCGATGCCTCGGACCTGTCCTTCGATTCGCTTCAAGCGTCGGACGGTGGCCATTTTTTCCAAAATAATAGTTCTTCTCCCTATACCCTAAGGGGGTATATAGTGATGCAACGATGCGCCAAACTAAAGGGCCAAAATGAATCGCCGGAGATTCTTGGGAAGGACCACCATGATTGGTGGCGCACTCGCTTTTCAGACCTCTTTGCCCGCGTGGGCTCGGAGTGGTTTGAGTGCTGACCTCGGCGGCTTAAAGGCACTGTCTGGCACACAGTTTGACCTTCACGTTGCTGGAATGCAGCATTCCATTGATGGCGAACAGGGGCGTGCTGTGTTGATTAACGGCCAGCTACCCGCTCCTCTCTTACGATGGCGCGAGGGGGATGAACTCACTCTAAACGTCACAAATCACCTAAAAGTTGACACTTCGATTCACTGGCACGGCATATTGTTACCCTTCCAGATGGACGGCGTGCCGGGCGTAGCGTTTCCGGGCATTCGTCCGGATGCAACCTTTACTTATGAATTTCCACTGATTCAGGCAGGCACTTACTGGTATCACAGTCACTCGGGTTTACAGGAACAGCTTGGCCATTATGGTCCTATCATTGTGGAGCCTAAAAGCGCTGATCCAGTGGCCTACGATCGCGAGTTCGTCATCGTGCTGTCAGATTGGACATTTGAAGAACCACATCATGTTTTCGCGAAGCTCAAGAAGATGAGCGATAACTACAATTTTCAACAGCGTACTGTCGGCGACTTTTTTAACGACGCGAAAGAACAAGGTTTTAATCAAGCGCTGTCTGAGCGTTTGATGTGGGGTGCGATGCGCATGAACCCAACCGACATTGCCGACCTAACGAGTGCAACCTACACGTACTTGCTAAATGGCCACAGCCCTTCAGAGAATTGGACGGGATTGTTTAAACCCGGAGAACGGGTCCGTTTGCGCGTTGTTAACGCGGCGGCTATGAGCATCTTCAACGTACGCATTCCGGGCTTGTCCATGACTGTAGTGCAGGCAGATGGATTGAACGTTGAGCCCGTTGAAACCGATGAATTTCAGATCGGCGTCGCCGAAACTTACGACGTTATCGTGCAGCCCAAAGCGAAACAGGCGTACACCTTGATCGCCGAAAGCAATGACCGTAGCGGCTTTGCTCGTGCAACGCTTTCTCCGCAACTTGGCATGATTGCTCCGGTCCCCGATTTGCGTGCGCGCCCGACACTCACGATGAAAGATATGGCGATGAATCACGCCGCGCATCAAAAAGACATGGCTAGCACGCCAGATATGGACCATTCCAATATGGATCATAGTCAGATGGGACAGGGTGGCATGGATCACTCGGCTACAGGCCACCGCATGCCCGTGATGAAGGAAGGCCAAACACATGATCACGCCAAAGGTCCCGGTGTTGAGAGCCTAGCAATGTATCCGACTAGCCGTCTTACAGAGCGCCCCAACGGGTTAGAGGATGTGCCTCATCGCGTTCTGGTGTATAGCGATCTTAAGGCACTAGATCGTAATCCCGATGTCCGTGCCCCGGAGCGAGAAATGGAGTTGCACCTCACCAGCAACATGACTCGCTATATGTGGTCCTTTGACGGGGTGAAATTTTCTGAAGTCGATGGCCCGATCGTTTTCTACCAAGACGAACGACTACGCCTGACTATGGTCAACGACACCATGATGCCGCACCCGATTCATCTGCATGGCATGTTTTTCGAAGTGGTTACAGGCACAACTACAGACCCCTATAAGCCGCGTAAGCACACGATTGTTGTGAAACCCGGCGAGAAGCTTTCACTCGATATTACCGCTGATGCTGTCGGTGACTGGGCGTTCCATTGTCATCTGCTTTACCACATGCATGCGGGAATGATGCGCGTTGTTTCCGTCCGCGAGAAAGCGGCTCCGGCATGATGCGTCTACTCATCGTTTTGCTGACCACGCTAATTGCACCTCCGGTGCTAGCGCAGAATGCAGCTGATGCTTACTACGATCTAACAGAGATGGCTAAGGCTCGTGTAGCTTTGCAGTCTAGCCATGGCAGTCAGACCAATGCGCTGTTTCTCGCCGAGCATTTGGAAATTCACTCTAACGATGGCGATCCGCTCGCTGTTTGGGAAGCACAGGGCTGGGTTGGTGGCGATATTCAAAAGCTTTGGTTCAAAACGAATGGCGAATATGAACCTGATGAGGGGCGTTTTGAAGAAGCGGAAGTGCAGGGACTTTATAGTAGAGCGGTAAATCCGTTTTGGCACTTACAGGTGGGTTTGCGCCATGACATCAAACCTGATCCGTCGCGAACATACGCGGTGGTGGGCGTGCAAGGGGTCGCCGCTTATTGGTTTGAACTCGATGGCCAAGTATTTCTAAGCGATCAGGGAGACATATTCGCACGCCTTGAAGCAGGGTATGAATTTCGCATAACACAGCGGTTAATGCTTCAACCGCAAATCGAGCTGAATGGCGCATTTTCAGATGATGAAGACATTAGCGTAGGTAGAGGCCTATCAACAGTTGAAGCTGGACTGCGACTTCGTTATGAGTTCAACCGAGAATTTGCGCCATATATAGGGGTGAGTTGGCGCAGTGCCTTCGGCAAAACGGAAGATTTTATTGGCGTTGAAGGCGAAGACAGCGATCAGGTCTCTTGGGTGGCGGGGATTAGATTCTGGTTTTGAACAAGGTTCATTAGGCCAGCAATGCGCACCTCTGGTGCTACGCGCCGACCAATGCCGGCGCGAGGGCCGTAAAACGATCTCTTTACCGCTTGCCGACTGTCGATCTCACCGCGACACGTTTGTCGCTATACAACCAGAAAACAGCATTGGCTAATCACCCTGCCGGGCGTCAGCCTCTGGCCACACGCTCTGGTAGGAATTTACCAGTCGTTGGCTGGATCATTCATTGAGCTGTGAAGTTGTCAGGTCACTGATCTGTTCTGATACTTGGGTCGATGTTTGAATAGCTCTGTTCTAATTCCTATCTTCAGCGTGCCTCTAGATTCATTGCAAAAGGCTTCGACTAGGTGAACGTGGACCAACTTTGGCTGCCCCCATTGGTTTGATGTGCGCGCTTAAAAATTCAGTTGGTAAGCGCGGGATGCCTTGATTGCGCGGGTGCGTCGCTATACGCTTATCGTGGCCGAGTGGTCAAATCAGCTACCCTGCGGATAACTCAGACGTGGACTATCCCAATGATTAAAACTAAGTATAGAGGCGCCCTAATATGCTGACATCCCGACAGGAAGGTGATGTGTTCATCTGTTATATCGCGGGGAGGCTTGACGCCATGGTTTCCGACGGTATAGCTGAGTCGTTGCTCGATTTACTCAAAGACGCGGGACCCAACGTGCTGCTTAACGTTGCACAGCTGGAATATGTCAGCAGCATGGGCCTACGTGTCTTTGTTCGGGCCGCAAAAGCGGTGAAGGCAAGCGGTGGCAAATTGAAAATGTGTTGTCCAACGCCGACGGTGATGAAAGTTTTAGAAATCTCGGCGCTTGAGCACGTGCTTGATGTGGTTGATGACGAGGCTTTGGCTGTCACACGATTTTAATAATCTTAGGTCTTTATCCACCCGATAGGCCTAAGGCTTGGCGGCCCTTAGTTGAACCTTATTTTTTTGATCTCTCCACTCGTAGTTGACCTGGTCCATGAGTTGTTTGACAAGGTGTATTCCCAAACCTCCAATTTCCAAGTCATCGACGTTGTTGGAAAAGTTGGGTTGTTTCGCCTCGGTGAAAGGATCAAAACGCTGGCCGTCACTTTCGAAGTGTAAAATGATCGCCGAGTCTTCTATCTCTAACAGGAGGGTTGAAGTGATATCCCCGATGCCATGGCGCACGGTATTGTAAAACAGTTCCTCTAAGGCGATTTCGAAAGGCATGACTGCTTCGTCCGGGAGACCCGCCTGCGTCCACAGACGGTGCAATTCCGCGATAACTTTAGGCAGTTCGTCAGGCTTATTTGTGAACACGGGTGTCATTCGTTTTCTAACAATTCTAGCCGCGCAATAATATTTCGAGAAGCGTACAAGGGCGCGGCACGCTGCGCAATGCCCCGGTACAGACTACATAATGACTGCCATGCCGAGGCAGGGCTGTTATGATTTTAGCATGTCAAAGCGTAGCTATTTTTACTCAATGGTGAACTCTGTTTTGCTTGCGTCGAACGTGAGCGTGCGCAGCAAAGCGATCGCCGCCGCGTTGGTTTTTCTGCTCAGTGGGTTTGGCTTTTTCGCAGGTATTGGTACCACCGAGATCGAAGTGCTTGCGTCAGCCGGCGTAGGCGGTTGGCTCTATTACACGGCAAGTTTGTTTGTTTTTGGTGGTACAGATCTGGGTTTGCCGGTGTATAAACCAGGCGCTGCTTTTGCCTATGTGGCTCTGTATTCGAGTTACTTCCTTGCACCGCTTGTAACGACCAGTTTTGTTGCAGAGGCGCTCCTCAGTTTGGTTCGATCGACGGAGCAGCATCGGATGGTGCTAGAGAATCACACCGTTTTGTTGGGCGAAGGCGACTTTGCGAATGCTTACCGTCAGGCCATCCGCAAAGTTTCCCCTGATAAACAACTGCTGATTGTGCGGCACGATGAAGACGCGCTGGTGGGGTTAGCGCCTGACTATACCCAGTCTTCAGACAACATTATTCAATTGCATACCAATGCGTTTGACAAGAATTTTGCGGCTGAGCTTCGTTTGTCTGAGGCCTCTGAAGTGATTTGCATTGGTGGGGATGACTTGGTTAATTTAGAGCTCGCTTGGCAGTTCAGTAACGCAAATCCGAAAATCAGCATCGCGGCGCACGTGGCCGATTTAACCCTGTTGCGCCGAGTTTCGCCGATCATTCGCAGCGCCAGACAATCGGGTAAAGAACGCCCGCCCGGAGTTTTCAGTACACACCGTATTGCATCTTTTCAATTGTTTGACATGAGTTTGACCGCTCATTTTGACAAGACACCGGATAGAGATTTACTGATCATTGCGGGCTTAGGTCGATTTGCTGAGACTATGCTGGAGTTGGTTTCCGTGAATGCTGTGGAACAAATAGAAAAAGTCGTTTTGGTTGCGCCAGATGCTAACCGTCGTCTGAGACAACTTTCTGCGGATATATCTTTTCTCGAACTGGAGATAGAGTGTGTGGACGGTAAACTCGAAGACCCACGCACCTGGGATGA
>JAQWQN010000167.1 GCA_029244465.1 Pseudomonadales bacterium | reverse complement strand
TGCGCGGCTCACGCAAATGGATGACCGGTTTAGCTCCGTTGCGGCTCCCGGCGCGGAACCTTTTTTTCGCGATCATGCCCTTCTTTATCTGAATCTTGACCAGTTTGACGAGATGTTCGATCGTCTCGCGCAAGCGCAGCCACTGCTGGCGCGCTTGACGGCGGATGCGAGACTTGGAGCCGCGTTTGGATTGGTAAAGGATGCGATAGAAAACAAAACGGACGCGCCACTAGATATCGTCACAGAGCATCTGCTGGCCTCTGGTGAAGCTGTTTTGGCAGGTACATCGGCAGACATTCAATGGGCAGACGTCTTTTTTGCGAATGACTCGTTACGTTACCAGTTGATCTATGTGAAACCAAAGTCGTCCTTCGACGCTACATTGCCCGATGCTGAGGTCATGGCCGCCCTTCGGACTCTGCGGGATGGTCTCACTCTACCGCCCGGTGTCAGAGTTCAATTCACAGGTGAGATACCGTTGCAACATGAGGAGATAGAAGCAGCAATCACGGGCGTGATGACCGCAGGGTGGCTTGCGTTGGTATTATTGTTGCTGGTTTTAATTGCCGGTGTTCGGTCGGTAAAGATCATTGTTGCAACGTTCTCAATGTTGACCATTGGCGTACTCTGGACGTCAGCGTACGCGATGTTGACCGTTGGTGAATACAACACACTGTCGATTGTCTTTGTTGTCATGTTCTTTGGCTTAGGCGTGGACTTCGCCCTTCATTTTTCGCTGCGTTTTCAGGAAGCCGTTAATCGAGGTGATACGCTGACGGAAGAGGCACTATTGGCCTCAACACGCAGCGTTGGGCGTGCTATTGCTCTCTGCTCATTGACGACTGCCTTTGGGTTTTTAGGCTTTTGGCCGACCGCCTATCAGGGCTTGGCCGATCTGGGCGTGATTAGTGCGGGTGGCATGGTAATCGCGGCGTTCCTAACGTTTACCTTCTTACCGGCATTTTATGCGCAGGCAGGACAACCCAGCGCACACGTGATGGATTTGCCGACGAGCGAAGGCATTGTTCGGTGGCTATTGGCGCGCCGTAGAACGGTGCTTGCAGTTGTGGTTGTGGGTGGCTTGCTCGCAGCTTACGGTACGGCAAAATCTTCCTTCGACTACAGCGTGCTTGCGATCAAAGACCCCGATAGCGAATCGATGTTGGCATTGCGAGAATTGCAACGTGCGGGTATGTCTACGGATTATCAATTGGCGGTTGTTTCTTCGACACCGGTCGATAGTGATGCCTTGGAGGCGCTTGATGTCGTTCGCGAAGTTATCGTTCCGGAAGATCGAGTACCCGTTGAGCAGGCGGAAAAGCTAGCTGGGTTGGAAGACCTCCGGCTTATGTACTGGGATTTTCTCGAAGCAAAAATAGGACCTGTGAACGAAGCGGTCGAGAAGACTCGAGCTGAAGCTCATGCACTTGGAAAAATTGTGCAGAGTAGCGGTGCGACAGGGCAGAAAGCAGAACTTGCGCAATTGCTCGAACGATTTGCCGAGGTCGAAGACCGTGTGTGGCTGCAGTGGCAGGCAGCGGTTTTGGACGGACTGTTGCTCGAGATGCAGTGGCTGCAGAGAGCGCTCACTGTAACGCCCGTAGAGTTTTCCGACTTGCCGGAAACAGTGCGCGACCGATTAGTAGGTACGACTGGTCGGAGCCTGACGGTTATTCAGCCAGCAGAGAATATAGCTAAGGTTTCGGCCTTATCGCAGTTCATTACCGAAACCAGAACTGTGCAGCCAACAGCGACAGGCAGGCCAGTGATCGAGTGGGGTGTTGGAAGAATTGTTATAGATGCCTTTAAGCAGGCACTCCTCTATGCGTTTTTGGGTATTGGAATAATCCTTTTGTTGGCGCTACGCAGCGTACGCACGACTGCCTTGGTGTTGTGTCCGCTGGTACTCGCTGTGTTGTGCTCGTTTGCTATCGGCGTGGTCATAGAAATGCCACTGAATATGGCTAACATCTTGGTCTTGCCGCTGGTTTTTGGCCTAGGCGTGGATAATGGTATACACGTGGTCGACAGGTATGTCGGAGAAGGAGATGTGGATCAATTAATGCACTCGAGTACGCCTCGCGCAGTCCTCCTGTCCACAATGACGACGATCGGCGCTTTTGCGGCACTATCCATTTCGCCGCACATGGGCACCGCTTCGATTGGTGCGCTTTTGACAATATCGATCGGCTTCCTGCTGTTGTTTACTGTGTTTTTACTGCCCGTTCTTTTAGAGATGGCAGGTCTCGGAAGTCCTAGGGGTATGCCAAATTCGGACCCTAAAGCAGTTTAGGCGTCGTCATTCGCCGATTGCTAGCGCAAGATCATTGGCAATGAGTGCTTGAACTTCGTCTATTGATACTGGTTTGCTGAATAGAAAACCTTGAGCATACTCGCAACCTTCTTGCACTAAGCAATCCAGTTGAGCGTTGGTTTCGACGCCCTCGGCTACGACCTCCATATTCAATTGGTGGGCCATCGCGATGACCGCACGTGTGATGGCCAGATCGTCGCCATTCTGTGGTAATTCTGTAACAAAACTGCGGTCCACCTTGACTGTATTTATAGGGAATCGCTTGAGGTAATTGAGTGATGAATAGCCGGTGCCAAAGTCGTCAATCGCGACGCGGACGCCGAGTTCAGAAAAGTGCGTGATCGTCATCTCGGCGGCTTCGACATCTTGCATCAGCATAGTCTCGGTGATTTCGACTTCGATATTTGAAGGATGTAGGGCCATCTCTCGCATGCTGCGACGCAAAGTAGTCACTAGGTTTGGGTCACGGAATTGGCGCGGAGAAATATTAATCGCCACGTCGATCGGTCTGTCCGCATTGGCGTTGAATGCTTGGCATGCCCGACACGCTTCTTGGATCACCCAAGTTCCTACTTCAATTATACTGCCGGTGTCCTCTGCAATCTCAATGAACTCCTGTGGTCCGAGCAGGCCGCGTTCAGGGTGGTTCCATCGGATCAAGCTTTCTACACCAACGATTTGCATGGTTTTTAGAGAGATCTTTGGCTGATAGAACAGCTCGAATTGGTCGAAATCGAGGGCCTGGCCTATTTCGTACTCAGTACGGAGACGCTTTGCAGCATTCCGGTTGAGATCATCACTATAGAACTGATAGTTGTTGCGTCCACGCTCCTTGGCCTTATACATAGCCAGGTCCGCGTTGCGCATTAGGATGCTGGGGTCTTTTCCATCCGAGGGCAGGATCGTCACACCGATGCTAGTCGTTACAACCAATGGGTGCCCGTCAAGTTCGAGTGGTTCGCGAAGGTGGTTGAGGATCTTCTGTGCAACCAGTCCGGCGTCGGATGGTGTCGTTATGTCATTCAACAGGATTGTAAATTCGTCGCCACCCGTTCGCCCGACAGTATCTTCCTGTCGCACACACTTACGTAACCGATCGGCAACTTCCCGCAGGAGAAAATCGCCTGCTTCGTGCCCTAGAGTATCGTTTACTCGTTTGAAGTTATCTAAATCAAGATATAGCAGCGCGGCTGAACGGTTGCTGCGAGCGCAAGTTTCGATTGTGTGGGAGAGGCGGTCGTTGAATAAACGTCGATTGGCAAGGTTTGTTAGCGTGTCGTAGAACGCCATTTGCTCCATACGTTTTTGACCCCGTTTCATGTCTGATATGTCAGCCAACTGAACGATGAAGTACGAGGGCATATCATCACGATCACGCTGGAGCAGAATGTGGATATTCGTCCATATTTCAATGCCGTTCTGGCAGCAGAGCTTTTTTTCGGACTTGTGTTGTGGAGATGCACCCCCAGATAGCTGCTCGAGAAGTTGTTTGAGATCTTGTCGGTCTGCTTGCGGCACGAGTCTAGAAACGTGTATGCCGTTCATATGTTGCTCGTCGTAAGCGAGCAAAGTAGCTGCAGTGTGATTTGCTTGAAATATACAACCTTGCATATCAACCAACAGAATGCCGATCGGTGCGTTCTCGAAGATACCGCGAAAACGTTGTTCGCTGCGCCGGAGCCGCTCTTCTGTAGCACGTTGTTTGCTGATGTCTTTAGCGGTGACCATCGTATAGCTCTCACCGCCAAGTTCGAGTACCGTGCCAGAGATTAATGAGGGGAGTGGCTCTTTTTCGCGACTGTAGAAGTTGATTTCTCGATTATCGAACATCCCTTCAGAATTCAATTCATCGACGAGTTCGGGTAGTTGTCGTTGAGATTCTGTTGGTAGGAATTTAGTGAATTTTTGCCCAATGTAGTCGTCGCGTGTATAGCCGGTGCGCTCGATGAATGCGTCGTTGAGGTCGGTAATAACCTTGTCGGCTTGGCGAATGATGATTATGCCATCAGGGCTTTGGGTAAAAACCTTTTCGAACTTCTCCTCGGTCTCAATCAAAGCTGCTTCTGCTGAAATTCGTTTGGTGATGTCACGACCGAGACACAATATGCATAAATCGCCATCGATCTCGATATAGCGTAGTGCTATTTCTACGTGCAGGAGCCGACCCGTGGCAGCACGGAAAGTAGTTTCATAACCAATGATTTCTTTTTCGGTGAGCATTCGCTCAGCCAGTGCTAAGCGTTCGTTACTATTGACCCAGAATTGCTGTTCCAGTTCTCGATTACCGATCGCGTCCTCCCGCGAGTAACCCAGGAGATCGGTGAAGCCTTGATTGAAATCGATAACCATGTTGTCCGATGCGCGCAGAATAAGTATAGCGTCTGGATTTCGATGAAATACCTGGGAAAAACGAGCTTCAGATATTTTTATGGTTTTCCTGGCGTGTAACTCGGCGCGATCGACTGCGCAGATGATCGCGTAGACTGAGGAGGTGGAGTCGGTGATGCGCGCTACGCGTGCCTGGACACTCATCTCGTTCGTACCATCAAGCGTTAAAGAACCGATTGCGATTTCGCGCCTACCTTGGCGATTGAATGACTCTAGAGTCTGCATGAGACGACGTCGATCGCCTTGAACGATTAGATTGTAGAACTGTTCACCGACGAGGGTGGAAAGTTCTCTGTTTAAAATGCTACTCGCCGTCTGATTAGCAAAGGTCACCGTCAGTTTCTGGTTCAAGACAAAGATGACATCGGAGCTGTGCGCGAGGACACTTCTTAGCTGGCTGTTAGCTTCATCAAGACCGCGTTTGGCAGCTTGTTCATCGGTCAGATCGTTGACCTGAATCACATAAAAACGAGGCTTACCTTTTTTGTCCTGGGCGAGCTTTCCGTGGCCATAGAATACTCGGTTCTGTCCGTTGCTCTCGAGCTCGAACTTAACGTCGAGCGAATCGCCGCGAGCTAGCGTTTCAGATTGTTCTATAATTAGTTCCCAGAGTGAATTGCCGACGAGATCCACTAAACGTACGCCCTGCAACTGTCTTTGTTTTTTGTGCAGAATTTTGGCCATCGATTCGTTGGCAGTCACGATTTTGCCGCTGAGATCGGTGATGAGGAGACCAGTGGGTGCGTCGTGGAGTGCTCTTTTCAACTCATCGACATCTAGCGTGCCGCGTTTGGGATCCCAGTTAAGAAGCGCTGCTGCACTCCACAGACACGCAAACCAAATACTTTGGCTCGCAGACGGAAGGGATGCACTGAATAGGTAGGGTGTTGCTAGACAAACAGTAGCGACCAAGGTAACAAGGAGTGTCGTACCGCGTCGATCCGTAAGGTTTGCGGTGAGTATGGCGAGTAAAAACAACGCCAGTGCGATGGGCTGGTCTGTGTACATCCAGGCAAGCCAGGTACTCATGGCAAGAAGTGTGATGGGTGCTGTAATGTTAATCAGCTGTCGCCACCACGGAGATGGCATATCATCGGTGATCAAGTTCATTATTAGGAGCGATCCAATCCGTTGAACCAAATAATCAACTTATCTGTCGGATCCCAGGGGCTCTATGACTTCACGCACAAAGTACAGAATGTTATCGCTGATTCCCTGGTTATTGAGGGGCTCGTCACACTTTTTGTCCGCCACACCTCTGCTAGTCTACTACTCCAAGAGAACGCAGATCCTGCTGCTCAGCGTGACCTTGAAGCCTGGCTAAACCGGTTGGTGCCGGAAAATGACCCGTTGTACACCCATACCCAAGAAGGTCCCGACGACATGCCCGCGCATATAAAGTCCGCGCTGACTGCGACCTCGTTATCGATACCGGTAATGGATGGAAAGATGGTGCTAGGTACGTGGCAAGGTATTTTTTTGTGGGAGCATCGACATCATCGTGGGGACCGGGAGATTGTTGTCAGCGTGATATCTGCATAAATCTAGCACTGCGTCTCACACGCTTATTTTTTCTGCTTTTCCCGGACGTAGTCCATGTAGCGCTTATGGCCATCCGGGTCAAGAATCATGCTGGCGAAGTATTGCAGCAAATCTTTGTGCGATTGGGTCAGTCGTGCGTCCTGCATGGCACGCTCACCATCTTTTGAGGCGATGAACTGAAAGATCTCATGTAGTGAATCGACCGTACCGATTGCGTCACTAATCTCTGCAATGACAATATCGTGTAGCTCGGGTAGATCTTCTTCGTCCAATCCGACTTCGTCCGGAGAGAGGACGACATTCGACCACAGCGTGGAGATGTATACCCGGTACAAATCACGGTCGATGAAACGCTCCGTGACGGTGGCTCGTTCACGAATATCTTTAAAGACGGGTGCGAAGTGCTCGGCGATCGCGACTGATGACTGCATATGCGTAGGGTACTGATGGTCGCCCTAAAGTGCCAGCACTCTGGCCCTTGAGCTCGTTTGTACATGGCGATTACACTGCGCTGCTTAAAGGAACTAGGTGACGTCATGTTACAGTTTGATCGGATCAGCCTCCAAGAGGAGACTGAAGTCTTGAGAGCGGAGGTGCGTCGCTTTTTAGATTGTCATCGTGCGCATTTTGAACATCCAAACTCGGATTTCAGTACGGGTCATGATCCCGCGTTTAGCCGAAAGCTTGGTGAACAGGGCTGGATAGGAATGACCTGGCCGAAGGCTTACGGTGGTAGCGAGTCGTCATTCTTCGAGCGCTATGTCATTACCGAGGAGGTGTTGGCTGCCGGTGCGCCAGTGAGTGCGCACTGGATTGCGGATCGGCAAAGTGGGCCACTGTTGTTGCGTTTTGGTACCGATGCGCAAAAAGACTTCTATCTGCCTCAGATTACTCGAGGTGAAGCGTATTTCTCGATCGGTATGTCTGAGCCAGATACGGGTTCAGATTTGGCGTCTGTGCGCACGACTGCAGATAAGGATGGGGATAACTATCGGATCAATGGCACCAAAATTTGGACTACTGATGCGCATCGCAATGACTACATTATCTGCCTGGTGAGAACGGCACCTCAGACGGAAAACCGACATGCCGGCTTGTCTCAGATCATTGTCGATTTGCGCAACGATGGTGTCGATGTTCGGCCCATTGCGAACATGGCGGGAGGCGAAGACTTTAATGAAGTTGTGTTTGACGATGTGGTCGTGCCTGCCGATCGCATTGTCGGTGACCCCGGTAATGGCTGGGAGCAAGTCACATCTGAACTCTCTTATGAAAGGAGCGGGCCGGAACGCTTCCTTTCGGCGTTTCGGGTATTTGTCGAATTGGTTCGGGCTTGCGGACCAGCCCCGGCACCTCATCAAGCAGCTGCTATTGGACGGATTGCCGCCTCGATCATGACGATGCGCAGAATGTCGATATCTGTTGCTGGCATGTTGGAAAATCAGAAGGATGCTTCAGTTGAAGCGGCGTTGGTCAAAGAACTAGGTAATAATTTTGAAAAATTACTGCCAGAAATCGCGCGCATGGCGCTGCCATCGGGGGTTGAACAATCTCTATACCGCCGAACGTACGAAGAAACGATGTTACTGTCGCCTTCGTTTACTTTGCGCGGTGGCACCAGAGAAATACTCCGCGGCGTAATAGCCCGTGGCTTGGGGTTAAGATGAGCGAAAAAGTAATGGACACGAGACAGCTTATTGTCGACACGGCGACCAAAATATTTTCTGATCACGTGGATAAAACGCTGCTCGACGCAGCAGAGCGGGGCAAATTTCCGGATGCACTGTGGCAGCTGGTTGTCGCTAATGGATTTCATCAGCTAGGCAGTCAAGATAGCGGTACAGACGAAGCAGATCTGTTTGCCTTTCTCACGGTGTGTGGCCAGTTCGCTGTACCCTTGCCGTTGGCTGAAACCTTGCTCGCCAATCGATGGCTTGGCGCCGATGACACACTTGCAAGTATTGGTCTCGCAGCTGACACCCGGGTTAATGAAGTGCTTTGGGGGCGGTCTGCAGCGCGAGTACTAGGTGTTCGGTCAGGTTCAGACGAGGTGTTGGTCAGCGTTGTACCAATAGTGGTTACCGAGTCCACGAACATGGGCGGCGAGCCAACCGATGAGGTGGAACTCGGTGATCCGGTGATTATTAACGTGAGCCCTGACCCCTATGCACAACTCGCTTTGACTCGGCTCAACTTGATGGCGGGTTGTTTGCAGGCTCAGCTGGATCTTGGTATTCAATTCGCAACCGAGCGATCCCAATTTGGCCGAACGATTAGCAAGTTTCAGGCGATCCAACATAGCCTAGCGATCGTTGCTGCCGAAGTTGCCGCGGCGAAACGAGCCGCGGACGCTGCGGTGGATGCTTTTCACGATCCACGCTTCGTTCTCGAGGTTGCGGCTGCGAAATCTAGAGTCGGTGAAGCTGTTGGGATCGTGGCAGAGCAAGTCCATCAGGTCCACGGCGCCATGGGATTTACCCATGAGCACCGTTTGCATCACTTTAGTCGGAGAACATGGGCCTGGCGTGATGCTTGGGGGAATGAATTTGAGTGGCAAGAAAAGCTTGGTCGTCACCTAGCAAATTTGGGCGCTGATGAGGTTTGGGACTTCATCGCTACGAGAAATTAGTGTGAGCGATATATTGCCTCCGAAGGTGGGTATTAGTCGTTGTCTGCTTGGTGCAGAAGTTCGCTATGACGGGACAGGCGCCAAATCGTCGATACCACACGCGAAATTAACTGGCTTGTTCGATTATGTTGATGTCTGCCCTGAAGTGGCGATCGGTATGACTGTGCCGCGTAAACCCATCCGCATTGTGCGTGATGTAGATGTGATTAAAGTTGTCGGGAGCGTCGAAGATACGCCCGATTTTGCACCAGAATTACGCCAGCATGCGGGTGAGGTTGTGGCACAGAATGCGGACCTTTGCGGCTTTGTTTTCATGCACAACTCACCCAGCTGCGGGTCGAGGAATGTCAAGGTCTATCCCACAAAAGGCGGGCCAGGCGTTCGGGAAGGGCAAGGTGCGTTTGCTGCTTCTGTGATTCAACGTTGGCCGGAGCTGCCATTTGAAGATGCTGGGAGATTGTTCGACGATATCCTTCGTGAGAATTTTGTTACTCGTGTTTACGCCTATGCAGAGTGGCAGAAAATGGCTTCGGAGTTGTCGGCTAAATCGATCATTGCCTTTCACAGTCGCTATAAATACCTGCTGATGGCACACAATATGGTGGTGTACAAGGAAGCAGGACGATTACTGGCTGACCTGAGTGGCTCCGGGCTGCAGGAGATAGCGACGAAATATATTGGTTTGTTGATGGGTGGTTTACGTGAAGTTGCCACCCGCGGTGGGCACGCCAATGTTCTTGCTCATATTCAGGGTTATTTTAAAAAATCCCTGTCTTCGGCCGCTCGGCAAGAGCTCGCTCAACTGATTGATGCATATCGGGTTGGCGAGCAGCCCTTGTTAGTGCCTATTGCGTTGTTGAAGCATCACTTGCGCGAGAACCCCAATGCCTATGTTGCAATGCAGACCTACTTGGATCCGCATCCCCAAACAGCGGCATTGAGGCGTTCACTCTAGAAGCTCCCTAGATCAGTTGCACGTTCCTTGACGGCAATGCTCTATTTGTTCGCTACTAGAATAGCGCGAACTGGGGCGCTATGACCTTCGATTGTTTGATCGGCATCGCCAGCATCCAAGGCTTCGCGAAGTGACTCGAAGCGCATCCAGTTGGTGGTTCTTTGTTCGTCTAAAGTGGTGGTGGTTACATCCACGATGCGAATGTCGCGAAGCCCAGCTTGGTGCATCCAGTGGGACAGTTCCGCCGTGCTCGGGACCCACCAGACGTTGCGCATTCGGGCGTATCGATCGGTAGGTCGGAAGCCTTGTTCGGTGCCCGATATCAATGATTCTAGTACGACCTGGCCGCCTGGTTTGGTCAGGTTAGCGAGCGTGGTTGCGTGTTCCAGCGGATTCTTTCTGTGATAGATCACGCCCATACTACAGACGGTATCAAACTGGGCGTTGAGGGGTACTTCCTCAATGCCGAGCGGCAATACACAGTTGTGCGCGTTTCTGGCGAAGTGTTGTACCGCCAGATGTTGCATACAAAACAGGAGAGTCGGATCTATACCAATGACGTTGTTTGCTCCCGCGGCGAGCATGTGCCATCCGAAATAGCCGTTGCCGGAGCCGACGTCGAGGACGTTGTGTCCGCCAAGATCGATGGCGGGTGCCAGACGCTGCCACTTCCAATCTGAACGCCATTCCGTGTCAATGAAGGTGCTGCCAATCTCGAACGGACCCTTACGCCATGGGTGGAGTTCCTGGAGGAGCGGTTCGATGGTTTGGCAGTTAGCAACTGTTTCAATCCGTACGGTTTCGCCAGTATGTAATGTTGCGACTGGATCTGAGGGCAGAGACAAGATTGCTTTAGCCCACTTTGTGTAGTCACCATGGTACTTTGCGGAAAATCGCTCTTTAAGCAGATTCAACGGCCATCCAGATAAAAGGTCTTGAATTTCGCGTGGGAGTGGAAACGGTTCGATCATGAAGTTCGAGTCGTTTTCCAGGCCAGGAAAGATGCCCAGTTCATACACTTATACCACTGATCCGTGTTTTCAAAACCCGCACTGCTTAGCCGCTCGAGGTGCACCTGCTCCGGGTCTACTTGCATGACGTTTTCAAGAGACGTCCGTTTTTGGCTCACCTCGAGGTCTGAGTATCCGTTCGCGCGTTTCCAAGCCAGGTGAGTTTCATCGAAAAAGCGATGTTTAGCGTCGGATTCGTCTCGCACCTTTTCAGAGAGTATAAGCAGACCATCGGGTGCGAGCGCTTTGTATAGGCCTTGTAGCAGCGAACTTCGCGATCTTGGGTCACAAAATTGTAAGACGAAATTCATTACAATAACCCGCGCGCCTTGGGCAATTTCTAGGGTGTTTTCGGAGAGTGCATCTGATGCAATAAATGCGATGCGTGAATCGGCGTTGGCGGCAATAGCCCCTTCGACCATAGGTATTGAATTGTCGATGCCTATGATCGACACGTCGTTAGCGGTTTGTGCGGCGATGGCTTGTGAGGTTGCGCCAAGGGAGCAGCCAAGGTCGATGATCTTGTCACCTGTGTTGGCGTGGCGCGCAGCGATGAGTCCGGTTATAGGGACTACCGTCTCGTAGCCGGGTACGGATCGCCGAATCATGTCCGGAAAGACTTCGGTCACTTCTTTGGTGAACGCGAAGTCGACAATGTGAGAGTGTGCTTTGTTATAAACTTGGTCGCGCATCGTAGGTAATCTAAAGTGGCTAAATCTGAACGCTCAGAACGTGTGAATCTGTCCAAGCCCGAATTGTATATCAATCGAGAGCTTTCGCAGTTGGCGTTCATGCGGCGAGTTATCGCACAGTCGAAGGACAGCGCCATGCCGTTGCTCGAGCGGCTCCGCTTTCTGTGCATCGCCAGCCAGATATTAGATGAATTCTTCGAAATTCGAGTAGCGGGGTTAAAACAGCAAGTCGCATATGGTTCCATGCAGAGTGGTCCAGATAGCATTTCGCCGGCCGATCAACTGCAAATGGTAGCGCCGCTGGCGCATGAGCTGGTGGCAGAACAGTACAAGGTACTGAACAAATTACTCTTGCCTAAACTGGCTCGCCAAGGGGTCAAATTTTTAACCGAGGAAACTTGGAGCAGCAAGCAGGTCGGCTGGATAAAACAATATTTTGACCGTGAGCTGGCGCCGATAATGAGTCCTGTTGGCTTGGACCCTTCTCATCCTTTTCCAGAGCCTCTGAACAAGAGCCTCGCATTTATCGTAACGTTAGACGGTAAGGATGCTTTTGGTCGAGCCTCCGGTAAGGCGATCGTGCAGGCACCTCGATCCCTACCGCGAGTCGTTCGAGTACCTGAGAGTATCGCAACGTCTGCGAATCAATTCGTTCTTTTAAGTTCCATCGTAAGTGCCCACGTTTCGGATCTCTTTCAAGGGATGAAGGCAACCGGCTGTTTTCAGTTTCGGGTGACCCGGAATAGCGATCTCTTCGTCGATGAAGAAGAGATCGACGACCTTCTCATTGCACTTGAGGGGGAGCTTTCGTCACGAAGATTTGGTGACGCGGTGAGGTTAGAAGTCTCACACGATTGCCCCGAAGATCTCGTTGGGTTTCTATCGGCTCAATTTGGTTTGGGTGCTAGCGAGGTATACTGGTGTGAAGGCCCGGTCAATCTTATGCGTCTCGCGGCGGTGCCTGACATCGTCGCTCGACCCGACCTAAAATTCCCCGGCTTTACGCCATCTGTCCCGGACCGTATTCGCAACAATGACAACATGTTTGACGCGATCCGTGCAGGAGATATTCTGCTGCATCACCCGTTTGAAAGTTTTGCGCCGTTCGTAGACTTTTTGCGACAAGCCGCTCGAGACCCGAATGTGTTGGCGATCAAACAAACCTTGTATCGAACGGGAACCGAATCCTCGGTCGTAGCAGCATTGGTGGATGCCGCAACAAACGGTAAAGAAGTGTTGGTGGTGATCGAACTTCGGGCGCGGTTTGATGAAGAAGCAAACATAGAACTCGCCAACAAACTTCAATCTGTTGGTGCGCACGTGGTTTACGGTGTCGTTGGGTTAAAGACGCATGCGAAAATGTGTTTGGTGATTCGGCGCGAAGGGCGCGAGCTCACCCGATACGTCCACCTTGGTACCGGCAACTATCACATTCGCACAACAAGGCTATACACGGACTATGGGCTGTTTACATGCGAAGACGATCTGTGCAGCGATGTGCAAAAGGTTTTTCAGCAACTAACGACTTTAGGCAAGGCTGGCAAGCTTAAGAAAATAGTCCAGGCGCCTTTCTCGCTGCATGCCAGCATGGTGGCAAACATCGAGCGAGAAATCGTCTTTGCGCAAGAGGGAAAATCAGGAACTGTATGGGCGAAGATGAATTCTCTGATCGAGCCGCAGATTATTCAGGCTTTGTATCGGGCCTCGCAAGCTGGGGTGCGAGTCGAACTCATCGTGCGCGGTATCTGTGCCCTTAAACCGGGTGTTCCAGGCGTATCAGAAAACGTTAAAGTTCGTTCGATCATCGGCCGCTTCTTGGAACACACACGTGTATTCTGTTTTCACAATAATGGTGATCGTGAGCTCTTTCTATCCAGTGCAGATTGGATGGGGCGGAACTTTTTTTCGCGTGTTGAAACTTGCTTTCCGATTGAAGATAAGAAGCTACGGGAGAGGATTTTTGCTGAGACCTTCACTGCTTACCTAGACGACAACAGTCAGGCGTGGGTGCTACAAGCAGACGGAAGCTATGAGCGAAAGAGAGCGAAAAAAGATCGTATGTCTGCCCAGGATTACTTGCTCGAAACGCTTTCCGACTAAGTGGTTTTGACCGTGAAGGTAATGCCCGCGCTCTTGAGATATTGAGCTTCTTGTTCGAGATCGAGTGCGGTTAACGGGTGTTGGTAGAGCCACGTCTTTGGCAAGGTCAACACCAGTTGTTCAGAATCTCCATCAGTACTTATCGAAACAGCGATGTGCGGTAAAGGCTCGTGCGATCGATTGCGATGTAGGAGCGCCGAAATTCGCAATATGACCGCAAGCCGAATTTGGGTCAGATCTGAAGTAGAGAACATGTCGTTCAGCAGTTTGCGTCGATGATTGCGTATTAAGATTGCGAGCTGGTGTTGATCACTACGAGAAAAGCCCGGTAGATCGATGTTTTCGATCATGTATGCACCGTGTTTATGGTATCCGGCGTGGGATAGGTCCATACCGATTTCATGCAGATCTGCAGCCCAGCTGATCGAGTGTTTTGCCTCGGCGCTTGTCAGCTCCCACTGCGTCGCCAATTGTGAAAGCAGGGCAATCGCGGTTTCTCTAACCTGTCGGGCGTGGTTCTGGTCAACGCCGAAGCGCTTCATTAAGCTGTTTGCGGAATGATCACGTGCGTCGTCCTGGTGCTGGCGTCCGATAAGATCAATGATCAGTCCTTCACGTAGAGCACACTGCGACGTAGTCATCGACTCGATTTCAAGTGCCTCAAAGACCGCGATCAATATCGCTAGCCCCCCAACGAATACTGGCCGTCGTTCCTCAGTGAGGCCAGGTAGCCTAAGGTCATCGATTCTTTTCTCTGCGAGAACGAAGTCTTGTAGTTTGCGTAACCCTACCGCAGTGATTTCATCCTGGTTTGAGATGCCTTTGATCACAGCCTGAATGGAGTTGATTGTGCCTGACGTACCGATCGCCTCTTCCCAGCCGGTACTGACGTATTGGGCCATGATTGGTTCCAACTCGACCCTGGCAGTGTTGATCGCTCGGGCCATGTTCGTCCGCGTGATTTTACCGTTTTCAAAACATTCGTTTGTCATGGATACGCAGCCCATAAACAAACTATCAAGTTTGGTGGGTGTGGTTTTTCGTCCCAGAATTAGCTCGGTACTTCCGCCACCGATATCGACGACAAGGCGCTTAGTCTTAGACGCACCTAGATCGTGACATACGCCGAGATAGATTAATCGAGCTTCCTCACGCCCGGAGATGATATCTATCTTGTGTCCAAGCACACGTTGGGCTGCTTGTCGGAAATCTTTGCCTTTGACTTGGCGAAGAGTGTTTGTCCCGACGATGCGCACGTTGGACCGCTGTAATGGACGCAGTCGTTGTGCAAATCGGGTCAGGCAATCCAGTGCTCGTACGATTGCCTCGTCGGATAATTGGTCGTTACAGTCTAAGCCAGCTGCTAACCGCACCATTTCTTTGTGTTTGTCGAGTATCTGTATTCGACCACCGATTTCTTGAGCGATCAAAAGATGAAAACTGTTGGACCCAAGATCTAGAGCGCCTAGCTGAGCGCGTTGTCCAGTGGTCTGGACGACATTTGACTGATCTTCAGTTGGTAACGTTCGCGACAAATGAAAAAGGCGATGGTGGAAACGACTAGTTTACACGATCTTAAGCTGGTTGTTGCACCGAGAGCGTCAATCTCGTTAGGCAGGTGATGCTGTGCCTTGACCCTTGACCCTTGACCCTTGACTAGGGCGTCTATTCCTACCTGCGAGCCAAACAGCGTGTGGCTAAAAGTGTGCGATTGATCGACCATAGTGCTTGTCTATCGATGTTGGAAAGGCCGGATGGTAAGAGGCGAGATTAGGCGTCGTAGACGCTTGGTGGTAATGGGCAGTCAAGTGTTGCAGCGATGCCCTGCATCAAAGCAAATTCGGCCACGTTCAGTTTTCCATCGTGCATGACAGTGCTCGCGCACGCTTTGATCAATTGTGGCTTTATCAATGGTTTGAGTTCTCTAAGGTTGCCTAGCGCGTCGTTCATTTGTTCGTAGTCGAAGTATGCTTGTTTTGAGAACGGTGCCGTTATGCCGAGAGCTTTAATGCCCGTGTTGTAGGCACTTAGTTGATCATCTGATTCATGATGGCTGTGGCTTGCAAGAATTGACAGCAACTTGCTGGCATCTTTTGCTACTTTAGCAAGCTTGCTGACGCGTCCGTGGGTGCGTGTTGGTCCAACGAAGTGTGCGTGCAGGTCTTTGATCAGAAGTCGGTGAACTACCCATTCGAAGACGTCGACGTGGCCATCGGCCGTAATTAGCTTGGCAGCATTCTGCGAGAAACGGGAGTACTGCGGTGTGGAAAGGGTTTTTAGTGCGGGCACTGAAAGTCCGATCAGGGTTAGCTGGTGAATTGCGTCTGTCGCATGCGTAGCGTCTACGAGACGCCGCACGTGTTGGGGTACTCCGGGTTCGGCGTTAGCGTCTAGGTAGGCGAGCTGTTTAGTTGCGATTGCCTCGTCGCGATCCATCAGCATGCAATAGATGAGCGCTCGTGCCTCGTATGGGTCGTGAGCTGCCTCGTTTAAGATGGTGTCAGTATCTGCAATTAATTGATGTGCGATGGCAAGGTTGGTCTCGTTGGGGCGCCCTACGTGTGCGACGACTTCCTCAGGTGTAGAGACGGATGCGACCGCAGCGGTGCTAAACTGGCTGACAGTTTCCTCATCAGGCAAAAATGACGGTGTGCTGCCAACGTTGGGAAAATTTCCACGCCAGCCCGGTTCGATGGCGCGTATGCGCTGTTCCAATGGCGGATGTGTTGAGAAGAGACCTGAGAATTTCTTAGCGACGCTGCCAAAGAACATATGGCTCGCTTGCTCGGCATTCTGATTGGTCATGATGGAGCCGTCTGTCAGACCCCCGATCTTCTTTAATGCGTCTGCTATTCCGCTTGGATCGCGCGTGAACTGAACCGCCGTTGCATCGGCTAAGTATTCGCGTTGGCGACTGACGCCTGCCTTGATCATCTTGCCAAAAAAGGTGCCGCCGTAGCCGATGGCAAGCAAACCTGCGCCGAGAGCGAGAATCGGCATTCCGTTCTTGCGACTATAGATCCCTCCACGAAGAAGGCCGAAGCCAATCATGCCGATAAATAAAATTCCGTGTAGGACCGCGATTAGGCGTAGGTTGATGCTGGTGTCGCCATTCAGAATATGGCTGAACTCGTGTGCAACGACGCCCTGCAGCTCTGCTCGGGTTAAGTGGTCGAGTGTTCCCTGATTGAAACCAACGATGGCATCTTCGGGGGTAAACCCTGCCGCAAACGCGTTGATACTGGATTCTGGGATCAGGTAAACAGGTGGCACAGAAATCCCGGAGGCTATCGCCATTTCCTCGACGATGTTGAGTAGTTGTCTGTGTTTTGGCTCTTGCGTGTTGGAGGGGATTAAATGCCCCCCTAATGACTCAGCTATCGCTCGGCCGCCGCCTTGGATGGCGAGGTATTTGTACAAACTTGCGAGTGCGATGATACCTAGGACACCGCCGCTGATCCAAAACCAACTATCGATGGGAATGTTAGAGAGCGTTTCTTTGAGGGTGAGACCTGCTTGCGTTCCGCTCCACCCGAATAGCACCGCGACCAGCACATTGGTGAGCACAATGAGTGTGACCACGGCAGCGCCGAACATCATTCCGAGCTGCCAGGTTTTTCGGCGGGCGTTGTCTTGCGCTTCGAAAAAATTCACGTAATTTTCAGTCGCTCTAAATTTGTGCTCAGGCTCTAGTTAAAAGAGACTTGGGGCGCCGCTTGGATTTCCTCCGAGTCTTCGAATTCTAAGAGTTCTGCATCCGCTGTGTGACCGAACATGCTTGCGAATAGCACGGGTGGAAACGTTTGTTTGTAGGTGTTGTAGGCTGTGATCTGATCGTTGTACGCCTGCCGTGCGAACGCAACTTTGTTTTCGGTCGTCGTGAGCTCTTCTGTTAGTTGCATCATATTGGCGTTGGCTTTCAGGTCTGGGTACGCTTCCATGACGACATTAAACTGACCGAGCGCGCCACCGAGTGCACCCTCAGCGCTGGCGAGCTCTTTAATCGCATCTGCACTGCCGGGGTTTGCCGCTGCGGCTTGTAACCCTGCCATTGCCTGATTACGCGCATTGATCACCGCTTCTAAGGTGTCGCGTTCGTGTGACATATAGCCTTTGGCAGTTTCTACCAAGTTTGGAATAAGATCGTAACGGCGCTTGAGCTGTACTTCGATCTGAGCAAAACCATTTTCATAGCGGTTTTTAAGTGTCACTAGTTTGTTGTATATCGCAACACCCCAAAACACGAGGGCGGCGATAATGACCAGAAAGATTATAAATTCCATGGGGCTCCTTAGGGCTTGCTAGCGCCTTCTATCATTGAGGCAAATTAGAGGTTTTTCAATGGGTTAGGCTAAAAATAGGGGTGAAAAGTTTGTTTTATCAATAAACAACCCTTGTTTGAAGGCTTTAGCGAAAGCGCTTAACGTGATCCAGCTGGAGTAATGTCGGCCAGGTCGTTGGCTTTGCTGAACACTTTTGGCCGATCCGAAGAAAGCATCGCAGTACCGACAAATTCACGCGGCGCCTTGTCGCGTCGGTATGCTGGCTAGTGGCTTATGTGCGAGCATGTAAAGCGGACTTACCGTCCACCCACGAGAAGCATAAAAACGACACGTTCGCCGCAAATGAAGTGCGGTTGACAGCGTGTTAGTCGGGTAAGCCGAGGACGCGCTTCGCGATCACGTTGAGTTGTACTTCGCTAGTGCCACCCTCGATTGAGTTTGCCTTCGATCGCAACCATTGGCGGGTCGAACCAATCTCTCGATCGGTAAAGGCGCTGCCCTCCCAGCCCACCATGCCGGTACCCATTACTTCCAGTAATCTTTCGTATTTGCGCTTGTTCTGCTCGGTCCCATAGTACTTAAAGAACGAAGCAAGATTACCATCTGGTGTTCCTGCCTTCGCTTCGTCAACGCTGCGTGACATCGTGATTTGGAACGCTTTGTCATTCATGCGGTGTTCGCAAATGTCTGCTCGCACTGCGGGGTCTGAGATCTTCCCGTCCACTTCGCCAATGTATTCCTTGGCGAGTTGCTCCATCTTTGAGCCCGAGCCGCCGAGGGCTGAGTTACCGCCAATGCCCGATACCATTTGACGCTCGTGTTGCAGCAATCGTTTCGCGATCGTCCAACCTTTGTTGAGCTCGCCAATAAGTTGAGTCTTCGGTACTTTGACGTCATCGAAGAACGTTTGGCAAAAAGGCGACGCGCCACTGATGAGCGAGATGGGCTTGGTGTCTACCCCTTCGCTTTCCATGTCAAACAACAAGAAGCTAATCCCTTCATGCTTCGGAACTTCCGGTTGTGTGCGAACCAAGCAAAAAATCCAATCCGCTTGGTCCGCGTAGGAGGTCCAAATCTTTGAACCGTTCACAAGATAGTAGTCACCTTTGTCGTCTGCGCGAGTTTGCAAACCGGCCAGGTCTGATCCGAAGTTAGGTTCTGAGTATCCCTGACACCAGCGGATTTCACCTCGTGTGATCTGAGGCAGGTAGTGCAATTTTTGCTCTTCGCTTGCGTATTCCAGCAGTGCAGGGCCGAGCATCCAAATACCAAAGCTTTGTAAAGGTGAGCGAGCGGTAATACGCCGCATCTCTTGGTTTAGAACGCGGTCTTGGTCGATCGAGAGACCGCCGCCACCGTACCGGGTTGGCCAGCGAGGTACGGTCCAGCCTTTCTCGGCCATGCATTCCATCCACACTTTGGAGTCTGGATTTACCCACTCTTGATTGCGGCCACCCCAGACAACCTCATCTTCCGGCGTAGGTGTTCGCATTGAGGCGGGGCAGTTTGCATCCAACCAGGCTCGGGTGTCGGCACGAAATATCTCTAACTCGTTCGATTCGCTCATTGCAGATCCGGTAACTGATATTTAAAGGCAGCGTATTTAAGCAGACCCTGTCCGGCAAAAAAAGAAGCAAATAAAGAGGCTTGTTCTGCAAACGGCTTCTAAAGCTCGGTATAGTGCTGGTTGATTTGGCGAGTGACCAGGCGGGGTTTAATGGCGGCGGAGTTGGATGATCGGGCGTTTCGCAACGCTATGGGTAATTTTTGCACCGGCGTGGTGGTCGCGACCAGCATGTTTGAAGGCGCTCCGGTTGGCTTTGCGGCACAAAGCTTCGTTTCCCTGTCACTCGAGCCGCGGCTCGTGGCGCTCTGTCCTGGGCGCACTTCCTCGAGCTGGCCCAAGATCAGTCTCTCGGGCAAGTTCGGGATTAATATCCTGGCACAGGATCAGCAATCCGTGTGTGATGCTATGGCTGTATCTGGCGGAGATAAATTTTCCGCTTTTGATTGGTCGGAAGGTGCACACGGCGTGCCATTGCTTGCTGACGTGATTGGCTATGTCGAATGTGATTTGGTTGCCGAACACGAAGCTGGTGACCACATCATCGCGATTGGTGGCGTGCAAGGATTTGAAATAGTGGCACCTGATAAGGCGCCACTATTGTTCTTCCGAGGGGGTTACGGTGAATTCGCTTAGGCGTTCGGTGCGAGTGCTTCTAAACACCCCCAATGCAGATCACCGAATTGGCCGTTGGGGTTAACCGGCTGTATGCAAACGTGACTGGCGCCGGCATCTAGATGTTCTTGGATCCGATTGCGGATTTTGTCTGCGGTTCCCCAAGCGAACGTCG
>JAQWQN010000161.1 GCA_029244465.1 Pseudomonadales bacterium | reverse complement strand
CATAACTAATACGCCGCAAGCCTATGCCGACACCTATACACTCGACATCAAACAAGAATGGGGCTACGGCTGGCTACTCGATGTCGCCCTTCATCCGAAGTATGAGGAAAATGGTTGGGTGTACCTCTACTTCGGTGACCGCTGTGAGGATTGCAATGCAATCAGCAGGGAGTCCAAAACCCCCGTCTCCATGAACAAATTGGTACGCGGTCGGATTGCCGATGGCGCCTGGACAGACCAAGAAGTGATCTGGGAAAGCGCTACTGAACACTATGGCTCAATTCCAGATATCGGTGCCGGGGGACGTTTGGCCTTTGACGGTAAAGGTCATCTCTTCATGAGTGTCGGTCTTACCGGGAACGACAACTTCACCGGTATTCAAGACCTGGGTCGACCTTGGGGCAAGATTCACCGAATCAAAGACAATGGTGAAATCCCGCTAGACAATCCTTTTATGGAAACCGAGGGGGCACTCAAAACCATTTGGACCTACGGTCATCGCAGCCCGCAAGGCTTGGAATTCAATCATGCGACAGGTGAAGTATGGGGCACTGAAATGGGTCCGCGCGGCGGCGATGAAGTGAATCGCCTGCAACCCGGGCGCAATTACGGCTGGCCGTTGTATTCCAAGGGTATCAACTACGACGGCACGCCGATCGCGTATGGCAAGCAACTTGGTATCGAATTCGATCTCAAAGACATCGTGCAACCAGTCGTCGACTTAACGCCTTCGCCTGCGGTCTCTAGTTTTATTTTCTATAACGGCGACAAATTTCCTGAGTGGCGTGGTGATCTCCTGGTTGGCTCCCTAAAAGGTCGCACCCTCTATCGTATGGAGGTCGTAGACAACGTCGTTGTACACACAGAAGCTCTGGTTTCCAATCTGACACGCTTTAGGGACATTGAGACTGGACCAAATGGTGAAATTTATGTGTTGCTTGAACACAATTCAGGCGGGCAGATTCTCGAACTTGTGCATCAATCCGAGGAGTCCTGATGCAGATCAAGCAGTGTTTTGCCTACGCCGTGATGATCTTGGTTGGCGGGCAAACGCAAGCCGCACCTGAACCACGCGTTAACCCAGTAACGGCAATGATCCCTCTGGGTGACATCATTGTCGCCGTGGAGGATTTTGTACAATTACCGCAGACGCAGGACTCATCCAGCCAAAACACCAATGCCGCTCATGCCCGCATTCAGTACATCCAGCCCTTCGGCAATACGTTTGGCAAACTGATTATCAACGATCTTCGCGGCATCCTGTACTTAACAGACGATCGCGCTAGCGAACCTCGGATCTACCTCGATTTACGAAAAGAGAGTGTTGGTTTCGACGACTCAATGTTCCCCAACGAAATGGGCTTGTCAGGCGTTGCCTTTCACCCTGAATTCACCAGCATCGGCAAAGCAGGTTTCGGCAAGTTTTATACCGCCTACAGCGCAACTTCGGACAGTGGCATTGCTGACTACTTAGACGACGACGCGGCTAGCCATGAGAGCGTCATTCGTGAATGGACCGCACACAATCCCCGCGGACTCAAATTTTCAGGCACCAGTCGCGAGGTATTTCGGGTTGGGCAATTTGCTCCGAATCACAACGTTGGTCACATTGCTTTCAATCCTGTTGCAGAGGTTGGTAGCGAAGATTACGGCGTTTTGTATGCAACGTTTGGCGATGGCGGCGTCGCCAACGATCCTCGCGAGCATGGTCAATCTCTCGCCTCACCGTTAAGCACGATTATTCGCATAAAGCCTTTAGCAGTGACTAAGAACCAGGCATATGGCATTCCGACCGATAACCCTTTCCTCAATCACCCTACGGCTGCACCAGAAATCTGGGTGTACGGCCTACGGCACGCACAGCATTATTCCTGGGATAGTCGAGGTCGTATGTTCATCACTGACATCGGCCAAAATATGGTCGAAGAAGTGAACCTTGGCATCGCCGGAGCTAACTATGGTTGGCGACTACGAGAAGGCGCGTTCAGTACCGCATTTGGGGTAGCGGACGGCGAGCCGGGTCGCGTCTATCCGTTGCCAGCCGATGACCCCGGTTTCGTCTATCCGATCGCGCAATATGATCATGACGAAGGACGTGCCATCGGCAGCGGCTATGTCTACGAAGGCACAGCCATTCCAGAACTTGTCGGTAAGTTCGTGTTCGCAGATATCGTCGATGGGCGAATTTTCTATATCGACACTGACAATCTCCTCTCAGGCCAATTGCAAACGATCTATGAATTGCGCTTGTCTTTTGCGGGTGAAGAACAAGCACTCACAGCAGTCTCGAGCTTCGCGAATTCTTATGATGATGGCGCTCGGGTCGACCTGCGCTTAGGCACTGATGCTCTGGGTGAACTCTACATCCTGACCAAAGGTGACGGCTGGGTGAGACGACTACTCCCTAGCGATTGAGAGCGGTCAATTCCAACCTTCCCCCGTTTACGGTAGGCTGGGCAGCAACACCATTCGTCTATGAGGGGATTATGCAATGAAAAGCCTTACCCATTCACTACTCTGGCTCGCACTCGCAACTTTCTCAGGCTCTGGCCTTGCAGCCACCCTTACCGGCACCATCAAAGACGCACAGGGCGATGCCATGCATGGCGTTATGGTTCGCGTAACGGACGATGCTAACGGCATTTCTGAATCTGTTTATACCGATGAAGCCGGAGTCTACATCCTTGTCACTCGACTTGAAGGCACGTTAAAACTTCGAGCACGTCACCCCTACTTTCGTGATGCACATTCGACCGTTGAACTAGGTGGCAACGCTCGCGCGCAAGAGAACGTTGTGATGGCTAAAATGACCACGGACCAAGAAATCTCAGACAGCTTGCCCGCCGCTTATCACTTCTACAGCTTGCCGTTTGAAGAAGGCGACGACAAAGATTTCAATGCCTATCAGTTCCAACGCGATTGCCTGTCGTGTCACCAAATGGGTAATCCTTTCACAAGACTACCTCGGACTGCAGAGTCTTGGGCAGTAACGATTCAACGTATGCATCGTATGGTCGGCAACTTTGATGAGAAGCTGCGTGATCGCCGCTCAGAAATTTTGTCCAAGGGCTTTCGCGGCGAACCCATCAAGATGCGTCCAGAGTTTCCAATCCATAACGAATTAGAGACCGCCAAAGTCTATGAGTACATGCTCGAACGAGCCTTCGTGCCGCATGATTCAATCGTGCATCCGACCAATGGCTTGATCTATACCGTTGACCAAGCGCTCGATCACATGGTCGTTACCGATCCTCTAAGTGGTCAATCTGAATACATTCTTCAAGCCGGTGGGGACGGCGAGAAGTATCACAAAGACATCGACAAGCAGCAGGTTCTCGGCGAATTTGACCCCGGCACACGCCACGGACCACACTCGTTAGATCTCGGCAAGGATGGCAAGTACTATGTCACCAATACCGGCACACATAGCATTGGTGTATTCGATCCAGAGACAAATAGCTGGGAAGCATCACACATGATTCCTCGCGAAACCAAAGCCTACTATCCGCATACAATCCGCGTCGATAAGAAAGGCTATGTCTGGTTCACGCTCGCGGGTGCCGAGAAAGTCGGCCGCCTCACACCTGACAACGGCTCGTTCGATATCGTTGATCTGCCAGACGCAGTTTCTGGTGGCATCGCCGGCGGCACCCAACCTTACGGCATCGACATCAACCCCGTCGATGACCGCATGTGGTACGGCAGACTCTTCGGTGACAAGATCGGTTGGGTCGACGCAAAAACGCTCGCTGTGACGGAGTTTGATTCGCCGATCAAGGGCCCACGTCGCATGCGCTTCGACAAAGAAGGCATATTGTGGGTTTCAGGTTATTCTGAAGGACAGTTGGCCCGTATCGATGTTGCCAACGATTTTGAAGCCAAAGTCTATGACATGCCTGGATTCGCCCCTGGGGTAAAGCCGGCGCCTTACGCACTTGGCGTGCATCCGACGCATCAGGACATTTGGTTGAACGAAAACATGACCGACCGAATCTATCGCTTCATCCCGAAAGAAGAGCGCTGGGTTGTCTACCCCGTACCACTTTCTGGCACGTACACTCGAGACATGACCTTCCAGCCTGACGGTCAAGTCTGCCTTTCCAACAATCCAATTCCACCACCAGCACTAGAAGGTGGCGTGCTTGAGATCATTTGCCTGGATCCAAATTACGATCCAGAAAAAGAAGCCGAGCAGCTCCAGCTCACGCAGCGGTAAGCGGTAAGCGGAGAAGATCGTGAGACAATTGACGCGAGCTACTGTCAGGCGGCCTCTCTATCGCAACGTCCTGACACGTCGCCTGCTGACACTACTCGTACTCACGAGTTCTGCCGTCTCAGCTGCGGGACCGGCTGAACTTACCGAGCAACAACTCGCCAAACTCAGCATTCGCCCGGTCGCGGACAAAATCGATCTAAACGTCATTCCTGGATTCGGCGGTGCAGTTTCAGGTGGCAATATAGCCGTGCTTGTCACGCAGAAAGGTGTGGTCGTGGTCGACAACAAATTCGACTACAGCCATGACGATATCGTCAGCCAGATCCGTTCAATTACCAAGCAACCCATTACCACGGTTCTAAATACCCACCATCACTTCGATCACGCGGGCAGTAACCCACATTTTCTGCCATACGCACAGGTTATCGGCCATGACAACGCGCGTGCAAACATGCTCGCTAATCGTCGCGCGAGTGCAGACCCAAAGGGTGCACCCACCATCACTTATTCAGACACGACGACCCTACATGTTGGCAACCATACCATTGAGTTGCACCACTTCGGCCGGGGGCACACAAATGGTGACACGGTGGTCTACTTCACTAATCTAAAGACGGTGCACACGGGTGATCTCTTTATTTGGGGAAAACGTTTAGACGGTTCACGCCTTGCCCCCTTTATAGATTACGACAACGGCGGCAGCGCCAAGGATTGGAGCGGAACCCTCGATAGGATTCTTGCACTCGATTTCGACACGGTGATCCCTGGGCACGGCCCGATATTGACGCGCTCGGAGCTAGAGACATTTCGTCATCGTTTTGAAGTCTTAGTCGGACGCGTCGCACAGGCTATCGCAGCGGGCATTTCCCGTGAGGGTGTCGCAGCCGCAGTCCAACTCGAAGACTTGGATTGGCCGCTGACAAAAGATCGCATAGAATTGATCTACGACGAGCTCCGTCTCTAAGC
Source organism: Pseudomonadales bacterium (assembly GCA_029244465.1). Taxonomy (GTDB): domain Bacteria; phylum Pseudomonadota; class Gammaproteobacteria; order Pseudomonadales; family Azotimanducaceae; genus UBA4421. The sequence continues at coordinate 311 of JAQWQN010000161.1, read as the reverse complement.
AACGATTTCGTTCGCCAGTAACATCGCGAACTCTTCATCAGTCTTTCCTAAGATCTCTTGCACAACCAATTGATTGTGCTCGCCCAGCATCGGTGCACGTGTCAGCGTGAGATCCATCCCTACCCATCTCGCACCCTCACGATCAACCGGAATGTCGACATTCGGGGCTACTGGTTGCTGAACCTGATGGTAGTGATTCGGTAGTTTGAGGATCGTTTCAGGTTTTAATGTTCGGAAAATCAATGTATCGATGCGTCATCAGTCACCGTGCTCGTGAAAAAGCGGTTTTGTGTACCTAAAAGACTGTTCTG
>JAQWQN010000158.1 GCA_029244465.1 Pseudomonadales bacterium | reverse complement strand
CCCGACTATTTTAGTCGGGTATAGGGGACGCGCGGTTTTCTTGACCACCCTCCCCGCGTATTAGTTTGATTCACGTTTCTACGTCTAAACTTCAATTGTTTTCAAGTTCACCGCGCCTTAGATTTAAGCGTTGATTTAAGCATTGATTTAAGCATTAAACATACTCGTTCGTCGTACCCTCTCCATAACCTCTGCTAAGCATTTAACTCATGACAAATATTGCCCCCAAATTGACTGATGAGTCGCTCCAAGAACAACTCGGTCAGAAGATTCTTATTCTAGACGGTGCTTATGGAACCGCGTTACAAGGCTACAAACTCGCTGAAGAGGACTATCGCGGTGCACGATTTTCTGGCCACGGCAGTCCACTCCAAGGTAACCACGACGTCTTAAATTTAGTTAAGCCTGAAGTCGTTGCCGAAGTTCACGCCTCCTACCTGGATGCTGGCGCAGATATCATTTCAACCAACACTTTTTCTGCGACATCACTCGCCCAAGCAGATTTTGGATTAGAAGACTTCGCCTTCGAAATCAACCAAACCGGCGCAGAGCTTGCGCGGCAGATCGCCGATCGATATACAACGGTCGACAAGCCAAGGTTCGTTGCCGGTTCCATCGGTCCCACGAATCGCTCCGCAAGCCTGTCCCCTGATGTTGATGCCCCGGGATTCCGCAATATTACTTTCGACGAGCTTGTCGAAATCTATACCGAGTCCATTGATGGCCTTATTGCAGGGGGCGTGCATCTACTCATGCTCGAAACCGTGTTTGACACACTCAATGCTAAAGCTGCTATCTACGCAATGCTTAGACGCAACGATGCGCGAAAACAAAACCAGCTCGCGCCTCTACCCATCATCGTCTCTGGCACAATCACAGATGCATCAGGGCGAACGCTCTCTGGGCAAACGACGGAAGCCTTCTTAAATTCAATCGCGCACGCCAACCCAATGGCGGTTGGCCTAAACTGTGCGCTTGGGGCAGAACAACTTCGGCCCTATATTTCCGAACTGGCTAAACTCAGTCCGTTTCCAGTGAGCGTTCATCCAAATGCGGGGCTCCCAAACGCTTTCGGGGAATATGACCAAACGGCCGAACAGATGGCAGAAATCGTATCTGATTATGCAGAGTCTGGCTGGGTAAACATTGTCGGCGGCTGTTGCGGTACGACGCCAAAACACATCGCGGCGATAGCAACAGCTATGGCCGAACTCCGGCCGCGAGTGATTCCAGAGATATCAACGCAACTCCGGCTGTCTGGCTTGGAAGCCCTAGCGGTCAATGACGCTTCTCTTTTTGTCAACGTTGGAGAAAGAACCAACGTGACAGGTTCTGCAAAATTTGCCCGACTCATCCGTGAGGATGATTTGAGTGCAGCGCTGGAGGTTGCTCGCCAGCAGGTCGAAAACGGCGCACAAATCATCGATATCAATATGGATGAAGGCATGCTCGATGGGCAAGCCGTTATGACCGAGTTCCTCAACTTGATCGCGGCAGAGCCGGACATAGCGCGCGTTCCGATCATGATTGACTCAAGCCAATGGTCAATCATCAACGCCGGACTGAAATGTGTGCAGGGAAAAGCGATTGTTAACTCCATCAGCCTAAAAGAAGGTGAAGAGAGTTTCATCAAACAGGCAAATGAATGTAGGCGTTTCGGCGCAGCCGTAATCGTAATGGCATTCGACGAAGACGGGCAGGCTGATACATACGAACGCAAAATCCAAATTTGTGAACGGTCTTATCGCATCCTCATAGAGATCGTCGGTGTTGCTCCTAGTGACATAATTTTCGACGCTAACATTTTTGCGATTGGCACCGGCATCGAAGAACACAACAACTACGCGGTGGACTTCATCCAAGCCGTACAATGGATTAAAGACAACCTGCCACACGCAAGCACCTCAGGCGGACTCAGCAATGTGTCGTTTTCCTTCCGCGGCAATAATCCCGTCCGTGAAGCCATACATACCGTATTTCTATATCACGCAATCCAAGCCGGTTTAACGATGGCAATCGTTAACGCCGGGCAGCTCGGTATCTATGCCGACCTACCAGAAGAGGCACGCGAAGCCGCTGAAGATCTTGTTCTTAACAGAAACGAAAATGCGACCGACCGTCTATTGGCGTTAGCTAACACGTTAAGCTCGTCGGGGTCTGGTGCGGACAAGGCTAACGATGAATGGCGCTCTGCAGAAGTTGCAAGCAGACTTTCTCATGCGTTAGTAAACGGCATTACCGAATTCATCATTGAAGACACAGAAGAAGCGCGCCTCGCTGCTCCCAGGCCCCTTGACGTCATCGAGGGACCGTTAATGGCTGGCATGTCAGTCGTTGGGGACCTGTTTGGTTCAGGAAAAATGTTTCTCCCTCAAGTTGTTAAAAGCGCTCGCGTCATGAAACAAGCTGTTGCACATCTCGTCCCTTTCATTGATGCAGAGAAAGGTGGAAAACGTCAGAGCAAAGGTAAGATCGTCATGGCGACGGTGAAGGGCGACGTCCACGATATTGGAAAGAACATCGTTGGCGTTGTTCTTCAGTGCAATAACTATGAAGTGATTGACCTTGGGGTGATGGTCCCTGCAGAAACGATTCTGCAAACTGCGATTGACCAGAATGCACAAGCAATTGGTTTATCGGGCCTGATCACCCCATCCTTGGACGAGATGGTGAATGTTGCCGCGGAAATGCAACGTCTTGATCTAAACATCCCTCTACTAATTGGCGGTGCGACCACGAGCAAGGCACACACCGCAGCCAGGATCGCGCCAGCCTTTAAGAATCGTGCCACGGTGTACGTGTCAGATGCCTCCAGAGCTGTGCAAACGGCAGCTCGGCTGCTCAGTGATGACACGCAATATCAAGCATTCGCAACCGAAATTGAACTCGACTATGCGAAAGTGCGCGATCGCGTCGCAGCACGTCAGGCTAAACGGGCATTTTTGCCCCTATCCGATGCTCGATACAATCATTTTGTTGGCGACCCGCACGTGCCAGTGAAGCCGAGCAAACTTGGCGTTTACGCCATCGAACCCGAAATCTCGGAGCTAGTACCGTTCATCGATTGGACCCCGTTTTTTATGACTTGGGAACTTGCGGGCAAGTACCCAAAAATTTTAGATGACGATGTCGTCGGATCTGCCGCTCGCGATCTATTCGCTGACGCCACAGCAATGCTCGATAGGCTGATAGATGATGGAACGCTGCAATGCAAAGGGGTATACGGCTTGTGGCGCGCAAACCGAAGTCAGGATGATGACGTCGCGATCTTTGCTACCGAGCGCAGTTTGGAGCCCACAAAAATCATTGTACACCTACGTCAACAATCGCCTAAACCCGATGACCTCGCGCCCAATTATTGTCTCGCTGACTTTGTCGCTCCGGCCGGGGAAGAAGACTATATTGGCGGATTCGCCGTCACTGCTGGTCTAGGTATCGATACGGCCCTTATTTCATACGGCAACGACGACTACCAACAGATTCTGGTTAAGTCTCTCGCCGACCGACTGGCCGAGGCTTTTGCCGAATACCTACACTTCAAAGTGAGAACGGACTTTTGGGGTTATGATGCTGAAGAAGCGTTGTCCAGCGACGCGCTCATCAGAGAACGTTACCAAGGCATACGGCCGGCACCTGGGTATCCAGCGTGCCCAGACCATTCGCAGAAAGCTGCCCTGTTTGAGTTGCTCGATGCGACCAATCACACTGGCATGTCACTGACAGACAGCTTTGCTATGAATCCTGCAGCATCGGTGAGCGGCTGGTATTTTGCACACCCTGGAAGCAGGTATTTTGGTGTCGGGAAAATCGACCGCGACCAACTTCTGGACTATGCAAAACGAACAGGACTGTCTGAGGAAGATGCAGAGCGCACGCTACGGCCTCTTCTCAATTAATCCAGCAAAAAGCAGACTGCTCCACGTTCAAAAATCGAAGGTGAAGCCGGAAATAAGGTGTACCGCAAACGCAACTGCAGCAACAAAAACAACCAAAATGACCTTTGCATCCGCTGCACTGTCGGACGCCTCCACCTGTTGCTGGTCATTGATACTCTTTTCTGACATTGGACCCTCAATTCCGCGCTGTAGCTCTCGACGGCGCGCATGATACGCAGATTCGCAGCGCGTACAAAGCGTGCAGTCTCATCTTTCTTCGAGCAACTTCCTCTTATAAGCTTATATCCGTTCGTTCATTGGCAGCGATAGCGAGTACTGCTATCTTCGCGCGCCGAACACCACGCCAATCTTTTTCACATGTATACCTATGACGATTTCGATCGTACCTTTGTTACCGAAAGAGTCGCTCACTACCGAGAGCAGACTGAGCGTTATCTAGCCGGAGAGCTCGCCGAAGACGAATTTCTGCAACTGCGCTTGCGCAACGGTCTGTACATACAACGGCTCGCACCTATGCTTCGTGTTGCGGTGCCGTACGGCAACCTCTCAAGCGTCCAGCTACGCATGCTCGCTAAAATCGCACGTGAATACGACCGGGGCTATGGGCATCTTAGTACCCGCCAGAATATTCAGTTCAACTGGCCCGAACTCGCCGAAGTACCCGACATTCTGCAGGATCTCGCGTCTGTCGACATGCACGCAATCCAAACCAGCGGTAGTTGCATCAGAAATGTGACCACTGATGAATTTGCTGGTGCCGCGTTCGACGAAGCAATCGATCCAAGACCTTATTGCGAGTTAATCCGTCAATGGTCAACCGCACACCCCGAGTTCGACTGGTTGCCAAGAAAGTTCAAGATAGCCGTCACCGGAGCTAAGGAAGATCGCGCAGCCATTGCCGTACACGACATCGGACTGCAAGTTACACGAGCGCCGTCTGGTTCCGCCCAATTCGACTTCTTCGTCGGCGGAGGCTTAGGAAGGACGCCTGTAATCGGCGCACTCATTGGGCAAAACGTCCCTGTGCAACACGTGCTTAGCTACCTTGAGGCCATCATGCGGGTCTATAACCGCTACGGTCGTCGCGACAATAAATACAAAGCTCGCATCAAGATTCTCGTTCGCGCAATGGGTGCGGAACTTTTTCGAAAAAAGGTCGAGCAAGAATGGCACTTCCTCAAAGAAGGATCAGGCACCGTCACGGCTGAGGAAATCGCTCGCCTACAATCGCACTTTATCGATCCGGATTTTGCCGCAGCCCAGGACTTGGACTTTGACGACCTGCGATTACAACACCCAAAGTTCAGTCGATGGCTGGCACAAAACGTGTTCGCCCACAAGCAACCTGGGTACGCGTCAGTGACTTTGTCCACAAAAGTTACCGGTATCCCACCTGGGGACGTAACCGACAAACAGATGGACAGCGTTGCGCAATGGTCAGAAGAGTTTGGCTATGGCGAGATTTGCATTAGCCACGAACAGAATTTCGTCCTGCCGCACGTTGCTCAATCTAGCCTCTTTGCGCTCTGGCAAGCTGCATGCGCAAACGGATTAGGCGAGGCCAACAAAGGTCAACTCACCGATATGATTTGCTGCCCAGGCGGCGATTACTGCTCGCTTGCTAACGCAAAATCTATCCCCGTCGCTGAAGCCATTCAAAGACGCTTCGACGATGAGGACTATCTCCACGATCTAGGGGAACTCGACGTCAATATTTCTGGTTGTATGAATGCCTGCGGGCACCATCACGTTGGCCACATCGGTATTCTGGGCGTCGATAAAAAAGGCAGTGAGTTCTACCAGATATCGGTTGGTGGGCATTCCGGCCACAGTGGCGAACAGGCTGCATTGGGTCAAATTCTCGGGCCGTCCTTTGCGCGCGATGAAGTGCCAGACATCATTGAGAAAATTCTCAACGTCTACACCAACAACCGTTACAGCGGCGAGTCTTTTCTCGCAACATTTCGCCGTATCGGTATCGATCCATTCAAGGAACACGTTTATGCCAACGCAGCTTAGAAAAGGCGCAACTACGTGGGAGGTTGTCGAGAGTGAGGAAACACATTACCAATCCTCAGCAGATTGGGATGGTAGTAGCCCACTTCTCATGCAATGCGACGAAGAACCGAGCCGTGACACGGCGAATGCCGCCGGGATTGCAATAGAATTTCCAAGTTTCGTGGATGGCCGAGCGCTTTCAATTGCGGTTCTGTTGCGTACACGCTTTGGCTACACGGGTGAACTCAGAGCAATGGGTGCTACTCACGAAGACATCGTCCACTACCTCGTGCGGTGCGGCTTCGATGTGATCGATGTCGCAAAGAATCGACTACCCGAACGGTATCTCGCGCTAATTGACCCCTATAGTGCACACTACCAGGGATCTGCAATCCAACCGGAGCAGTCCTTCCAGCGTATCTCTAGAGGCGTGAACGCGTAGAATACCCCCCAACTGAGGGGTGCAATCTTATGCCGCATACCGGCATCATCGAATCGATTTTTTTTATTTTTGCCGGCGCGGCGCTTCTTGCGACCGTAGCCCTGTACACACGTCAACCGATGATCGTGGCCTACATCGCCGTAGGCTGCATATTGGGCCCTTTTGGTACCCAATCAGTAGACGATCCGGCACTTCTCACCGAAATCGCGGAATTCGGCATTATCTTTCTTCTATTCCTAGTCGGACTTGATCTACAGCCTGCGAAATTGAAAAATATGGTCGGCGAGTCGCTACTAACTGCACTCGGGACAACAGTTGCTTTTTTTAGCCTTGGCTTCGGAGTGATGTTTACGTTTGGGTTCGCGATCACTGAATGTGTGATCACGGGCATTGCCGCAGGATTTTCTAGCACAATTCTCGGCATCAAGCTTCTTCCCACAACCGTCCTCCATCATCGTCATGTGGGGGAGATAGTGGTTAGCCTCTTGCTCATTCAGGACGTTTTGGCAATTTTGGCCATATTACTGATCACGGGACTCGGGGCTGATTCACAGGCTTTGATGACGAGCGTTGCGAGCATATTTCTGGGACTACCCTTGGTGATTGCATTCGCCTATGCAGTCGTGCGGTGGGGACTCCTTTTTCTGATCCAAAAGTTCGATGCATTCCATGAATACATATTTTTGATTGCTATTGGGTGGTGCTTAGGTGTTGCCACGCTCGCCTCCTTCATCGGGCTATCGTTGGAGATAGGCGCTTTTATCGGTGGCGTTTCACTTGCAACATCTCCGATCGCTCAGTACATCGCTGAAAGTTTGCGGCCACTGCGCGATTTTTTTCTCGTGCTCTTTTTCTTCTCGGTTGGCGCAACACTAGACATCGGTCTCATTCCTCAATATTGGCTCCCTGCCGTTGTGCTAGCAGCCAGCCTTATCGCGATAAAACCAATCGTATTTGCCTACTTGTTAAAACTGCAGGGAGAGACTGCCGAAAACGGCAAGGAGGTTGGCTATCGACTGGGACAAGCCTCAGAATTCTCACTCTTACTGAGCTACATTGCGATCAGCAACGAGTTGCTGTCGGATGCAGGTGCTCTGGTGCTCCAATTCGCAACAGTACTGACCCTAATCGCAAGCAGTTATTTCGTCATATTTCGATATCCAAGCCCGATCGCTCCAGATCCCAAACTCCGCCGAGACTGAGTTCAAAACACCAGCCACAAATCTGTCGTACCGCTAACTGTGGTGTAAAACGCCTCGGCCTACCATTTGACCCGCCAGAATACGATCAAGCGCATCCGAAAGAGTATCAAATGTAAGCGCCTCCTCTAAGTCACCAAGATCTAGCTTCCACTCATCGGCTAAACGGTTCCAAATACGTCTCTTTTCGGCGAGGGGTAACTCCACCGAGTCGATACCCAAGATGTTCACGTGCCGTAACAAGAAAGGGAAAACAGTTGCCGGAATATCGGCGCCACCAACAAGACCACAAGCGGCCAGCGAACAGCCATAGCGCAGACTCTTGACCGCATTGAACAACATCTCACCACCGACAGTATCTACGACGCCACCCCAACGGTCAGCAAGTAAAGGTCGTTTGCCGCCGTCCATCATCTCTTCTCGTGACAAGATCTCACTGGCCCCAAGTGAGGTTAGAAAGTTATGCTTGTCGGCCTTTCCGGTGACCGCAGCAACTTCGTAGCCAAGATGACTGAGTAGCTTTACGGCGACCGAACCAACCCCACCGGTCGCCCCTGTGACCAGCACAGGGCCGCTCTCAGTTGTCATACCGTGCGATTCTAGTTTATCGATGCACTCCGCCGCGGTGAAACCAGCCGTCCCCAGAATCATACTTTCATGCAGGGTTAAACCTTCAGGCCGCCGGACAACCCAATCACTTGGGACACGGACTTTTTGACCAAAGCCACCGGCTGTGTTCATCCCGAGATCAAAGCCGATAACCACAACTTCTGCACCACTCGGAACAGAAGCATCCGCACTTTCAATAACAATACCAGCAGCATCGATACCTGGCGTGTGCGGGAAATTTCGGGTCACACCTGGATTACCAGTCACTGACAAGGCATCTTTGAAATTCACTGAAGAATATTGAACATCAATTAGCACATCGCCTTCAGGCAAATCGGCCACGTCTCGAGTTACGACTGCGCGCTCAAACCCTTCGTCTGTCTTGGTCACTTGGAAGGCATTAAATGTCATCTCTTGATCCTTTCTGTCTGTTATTTTTTTGCTCTGTCTGTGTGAAGCGCAAAGATTCACGGTCGCCCGGAAAACCGCGCCAACACGTCTTCGGCCTGTTGCAACACCCCATTGACCCTGCCCATAATGCGGTCGAGCGGTTTCTTTTGTTCTTCCCAAGCAATGGCGTAGACCTCGCTGCGCTCGCAGGCTTTTAGCACAATTTCGTCACTCGTCGCCAACTCGTCAACGAGTTTCATCTCAAGTGCTCGTTTTCCAAACCAAGCTTCACCCGTCGCAACAGCTTCCAGATCCATTTCGGGCCGGTAATTAGCAACAAATTCTTGGAAAAGCGCATGCACATCTTCCAATTCCTCGAGGAACTTTTGTCGCCCCTCCTCCGTGTTTTCACCCAGCAGCGTCAACGTTCGTTTATGCTTTCCTGCTGTTAACACCTCGACATCGACGTCATTTTTTTTGAGTAGCCGGTTTACGTTCGGCACCTGGGCAACAACACCAATCGAGCCAAGCAGGGCAAACGGCGCCGCGACAATCCTATTTGCAACGACGGCCATTAAGTAGCCACCACTGGCGGCTACTTTGTCGACCACTACTGTCATCGGTATTTCTCTTTCACGAAAGCGGGCAAGTTGCGATGCGGCGAGTCCATAGTTCGAAACCATACCACCTGGGCTCTCAATCGAAATGACTACTTCATCGTCTTTCGTTGCCAACGTGAGAATGGCATTTATTTCTCGCCGCAGCTTATCGACCCCCGAGGCTCGAGTGTCACCTTCAAAGTGAAGGAAAAACACGCGTTCAGCATGACCGTCATCTTCGTGTCCCGCATTCCCGTTTTCCACGTCGTTCGCAATAGCCGGTGCTTCACTCGTCGTTTCTCGGAGGGCGCTTTTCATCGCCTGAACCTGGGCTTTGTTCGCCTTGTTCTCTGCCTTTGCTTCGGCCTTGTGTTGTTTTTTGACCAGGCCAGCGGGCAGAACGTTTGCCTCCATCGTGTGGCGAAGTTCCCGCACTCTGTCGTTAAGTTTGGTGACGTGAAGCGCACCGCCCTCGTCCATTTGTTGGCTTTTCATGGCTAGACTAGCCACCGCAGACAAGATGATAAGGAAAGCAACCACAACGGTGACCGCTTGAGCGAGAAAAACCAGGTAACCGTATACGTATTCCATACACCCCCTATATAAGGCTAAAGCTGAATTTAGCCAAAAACGCTGTACTCTATAGAGGCACTAGAACACAGTCCAGCAAGGGTCTGGTGCTATCCGACAACCTTTAGGCTAACCAACTCATGCATCGCTTAGCAACACACATTAAAGATCACTTTCGTTCCACAGAACCGCAGCGCCCCACTCAGGGTTTGGATGTTTGCGTCGCCCTACACCTTGATCAAGAAGATGAGCGCCTTGTCTTAAGGATCCAACCCGGGCAGATAGACATTAACGAGACTGAACCCGAATGGACGATCTACTTCGATTCAGAAGATTCAGCACTTGCACTGCTAACCGGGCAAGCGAATCCGATAACGCAATTTATGGCCGGAGAATTACGCAGCAGTGGCTATATCGTGACTACCTTCCATGTCCTACAGACGCTTACTGTTCTCGATCCATGAACTCCTGAATGAGCCACCCGGAAATCGCTGTCTTTGGCGGAATCTGAGGCAGGTTGTCAGGTTTGAACCATTGCGCATCTGCAATTTCTTCCTCCTGACAAACAATATCTCCAGACTCATACTGAGCATGAAACCCAAGCATCAATGAGTTTGGAAACGGCCAACTCTGCGAGCCAAAATAGAGCAATTCGCCAACCCGCAAGCCAACCTCTTCAAATACCTCACGATGCACGGTTTGCTCAATTGACTCACCCGGTTCAACAAAGCCAGCCAGCGTTGAGTACATGCCATTCGGCCAGGCTGCATTACGTGCTAATAGCATTTCATCCCCCCGTGTGACCAAAACAATGATGCTGGGCGAAAGACGAGGATAGTTGATGAGCTTACAGGTTGGGCACTGTTTAGCCCGATCTAAGTGATGATCTAACATTTCAATTCCGCAACGACCACAAAATTGGTGCGTCTCGTGCCATTCGATCACCTGCTGCGCCCTACCTGCTAAATAGAATATCGCCTGATTGGTTCGACCGAGCAGGTTGCGCAAACCCATAGGACTGAACCCTGGCGCGACGGATCCGCTTGCCGCAACCGCGAAGCAGGGTCTATCTAGGTAGTGGCCTAAAAAGTGTTTGCTGGATACCTCCATATCGAACCACCGGAAATCATCAGCCGTGACGGGTTCCAAAACGCCACCTTCTGTCTTGCAGATGATCTCTCCGCGAGAAAACACGAAATACCACGCATCTCCTCGATCAGCGTCGTCGGGCTCAATGTGTTGAGGTTCAAATTCATCCGGATTAGTTGGCCACACAGGTGCTTTCCTTACTATTTTTCTGTCTACAAAATATCACAAGATCTCTTAAGGCTCCTATACTGAACGTAGATCTTGCCTACATAAGCAAAGCCACGATAAGGTGCAACTCACCAACTAGACAGCGGTGAGTAAAATTACCATGCAGGGAATCTCTCTCAGTTCATTTTCACAGAATTTTCTCGGTCAAGCGCCCGAGTGGTACAAGATCACGATAATCGCGTTCCTTGTTTTCAACCCCTTATTTCTTGTCGCCCTCGGCCCATATATGACGGGCTGGATCATCGTGATTGAGTTTATCTTCACTTTGGCCATGGCGCTAAAGTGCTATCCACTCCAGCCGGGTGGGTTACTTGCCATAGAATCAGTCGTGATGGGTATGACGACTCCGGAGACCATACGAACAGAGGTCTTCAACGCCTTTCCTGTCATTTTACTGCTGATGTTCATGGTAGCCGGAATCTACTTTATGAAAGAGCTTCTGCTCTTCACGTTCACCAAAATCTTGTTAAAAATTCGCAACAAGACTGCTATTTCACTCCTTTTCTCACTTGTCTCTGCTGTGCTTTCTGCATTCCTCGACGCGCTAACGGTTACGGCCGTCGTTATCAGCGTCGGTGTCGGCTTCTATTCTGTGTACCACAGGGTTGCCTCCGGAAAAAACTTTCGCGACGACCATGAACATGGTGAAGACGACGCTATTGAAGACTCGAACCGATCAGATTTGGAGCAGTTTCGAGCCTTTCTGCGCAATCTACTCATGCACGCCGCCGTCGGTACGGCACTTGGTGGCGTTTGCACGACAGTCGGCGAACCGCAGAATTTGTTAATCGCAAGCTACACCGGATGGAACTTTGTGGAGTTCTTCCTCCGAATGGCACCCGTTACGATGCCAGTTCTCGCCGCTGGCTTATGCACGTGTGTACTGCTCGAGAAAACCCACTGGTTCGACTATGGTGCCCAAATTCCAGAACGTGTGCGTGAAATATTGCTCGAATTCGACAAGCACGAGTCAGGAACCAGGACAGGTCGCGACAAAGCACGTTTAGTTATACAAGCCATCGCAGCGACCTTCTTGGTCTTCGCCCTCGCCTTCCATGTCGCCGAAGTTGGCATCATTGGGCTTAGCATCATCGTTATACAAACCGCTTTTAATGGGGTAATCGAAGAGCACCAGTTGGGACACGCCTTTGAAGAGGCGCTTCCTTTTACCGCCTTACTCGTCGTTTTCTTCGGCATCGTGGGGGTGATTGAAGATCAGCACCTATTTGCCGGTGTCATCAACTATGTGTTGAATCTCCCAGTAGACGCACAACCCGGCATGTTCTATCTGGCAAACGGCGTATTGTCGGCAATTAGCGACAATGTATTTGTCGCTACCGTCTACATCGGCGAGGTGTTTTCGGCGTACGAGAGCGGCGCCATAACGCGCGAACAATTCGATCTGCTGGCTGTGGCGATTAATACCGGAACAAATATTCCCAGTGTTGCGACACCCAACGGGCAAGCCGCGTTTCTATTTTTACTCACGTCTTCAATCGCGCCACTCATCCGCTTGAGTTATATGACGATGGTGAAGATGGCGCTACCCTACACGGTGGTGATGGGCATAACCGGGTGGTTGTGTGTGACCTATGTGCTCTAACTCAGGGCGTATTTGACGCGCTTCCGCTCGAACGCCAAACAGGCTGACTGCCATTCTGTTTGGCCAAAAAATCCAAATATTCTTCGTGCGCGCGCCGTTCGTTTTGGTCGGCGCTCACCATGACTAAATCCAATGCTGCAAACTCGCCTGACTGCACCCCTAGCGCCAGGCTATCCTCTGCCTTTTCCGTTTCATCATCAGCGCCAGCGAAGAGATTCGTTTGGCCACCTGTCATCAACAGATACACGTCCGCAAGGATTTCTGCGTCAAGCAATGCACCATGCCGTTCCCGTTGCGAATTATCGACAAAATAACGACGACATAACGCATCAAGGTTGTTCTTTTGGCCTGGATGCTTTTGTCGCGCGAGCACTAGGCTATCGGTAATCGTACATAGGCTACTTAACTTTGGGTGGTGGCTCGTCCATCTCTTTAGTTCATAATCGAGGAATGAAAGGTCGAAGGGCGCGTTGTGAATCACCAGGGTCGCATCCGCGACAAAAGCCAAAAAGGATTCTGCGATATCGCCGAACCTAGGCTTGTCTGCCAAAAAGCTGGATGTAATACCGTGTACCTCGAGCGCGCCATCATCGCTGTCGCGGTCAGGGTTCATATATTCGTGAAAATGTCGCCCGGTGAACTTGCGATTGATGAGCTCAATTGCGCCGATCTCAATCACTCGATGGCCCATATCAGGTTCAAGACCAGTCGTTTCCGTATCTAGAACTATCTGGCGCACACAAACTCCGTCATTATTTGTTTATCCCATTGCAATCTAGCTCAAGCCAGCATGTGGTCAATCGCGTCATTCGCAGCCTGGTCGACCAGTTCGTTTTCACGATGGCCACTATGCCCTTTTACCCAATGCCATTGCACTTTGTGAGATGCAATGACTTCGTCCAAAGCCATCCACAAGTCTTGATTTTTAACCGGTTTTTTCGCAGCCGTTTGCCAGCCATTACGCTTCCAACCAGCGATCCACTGTGTAATCCCTTGCCTGACATATTGGGAGTCAGTCGTCAGATCAACCTGACAGGGATTTTTTAAGGCCTTCAAACCCTCGATCGCAGCTTGTAGTTCCATGCGATTGTTGGTCGATTCAGTTTCCGCGCCTGAAATCATTTTTTCGTTTGCAGTACCATCGATGGTCGTACGTAACATAGCAGCCCACCCACCTGGTCCAGGATTCCTCCGGCAGGCACCATCAGTGAAAATTTCAACTTGCTTCATCGTTTGCGGTGCTTAGTATTTATCGTCATCGTCCCTTTTACTACGGTGCTCTCTGCACCATATTTCCTGCCACTCACTGCTCATCACGCGGCGAGCGAAATTTGTGCTCTTGCCACGTCGCAATTCGCGGATACGCTACAGGCGCTAGCTTTTGCCGTGACTTTGAAGCCAGTTTTTTGAAGTGCATCGTCGCTTGTTGCTTGACCGCACTCGTGACCACCAAACCGCCGAATGGGATTTGGCTTGCAGACGGTACAATGGATTTGCTCATGAACCTATCCCAGAGCAAGACAAATCCCCCATATGCCGGCGGTGCATCCAATTCCAGACCCAACAAGGTAAACCAATCAAAAAGTCGTATTGGGTTGACGAGCCGGAGTTGCGCCAGACGATCAGGTAGAAGACTCGCAAACCCCCGTCTAATACCCAATAAGCTCCAGGGATTAAATCCGAACACAATCAAACGACCACCAGGTGCAAGAATCCTCGTTGCCTCGCGAAGCACTGTCCTCGGGTCCGAGACTTCTTCAAGCGCGTGATGCATTACCACCGCGTCAACAGAGCGACTCTGGAACGGCAGATTGTCAAATTCCGATACTATCGTAGGCAGGTCAGCACTTGTCCCCAGCGCGGTAACAAAGATCGGACACTTAATCATTCGTTTTTTTAGAAGACTCGCCGGTTTTGGCGCGTGCCCCATCCAAACCACAGATTCACCATGCAATCGAGCGATCAAATCTGCGCCTAATAGCGCCTCAATCTGCAACACGCGAGCAGCGAGGTCACTCCGCCAAAATGGGGTCTCAGCCGCGGCACTTAATTCACATAACCAGTTAAGGCGCATTGCTAAAAAGAAATCTCTGAGCGAAAGTACAGTTCAAGTTTAGCCGTGAACGGGTTTGTGTCTAGCAATTTCAAAAGATTCACCTTTAGGGTACCGAGATCGATTACATTTTTTTTCCTTTTTACCAGTATCTTTATCTGTCTTGCTGCCTGTAGCACCACGCAAATGGCGACGTTACAGCCCGAACAACCTTTAACAGGAACGCTTGAGTCCGACCTACCATGGCCTGACCAGCCTATTAATTTGCTCACTACCAACATGACGCAGGTAGCGGCCGTCACGTCAGCCTCACCCGTGATTGCACCCATCGACGAATCTCTCGACTTGTGGGGCCTGATGCGCAAGTCCATGCATATGGACCTTGAGATCGATAGGACTCGTGTCACCCAGGAGATAAGGTGGTTACAACGCAACCCCAACTACCTCCCGCGTCTGCAGAAACGCATGCAAGCTTACCTACCATATGTCGTGCGCGAAGTAGCGCTTCGGGATATGCCAATAGAGCTTTCGCTACTGCCAATCGTAGAATCCGCTCTAGATGTGTATGCTTTTTCTCACGGTGGCGCTGCTGGTCCGTGGCAATTCATTCGCGGTACGGCTCGGCAATATCGTCTGACTATGGACGACTGGTATGACGGGGGCAGAGATATCGTTGCCAGCACCGATGCTGCATTACGACTACTAACGGATCTGCACAATAGATATGACGATTGGTTCTTGGCGCTGGCAGGT
>JAQWQN010000149.1 GCA_029244465.1 Pseudomonadales bacterium | reverse complement strand
GTCACCGTCCTCGTCAAAATTGTCGTGCAGTGGCTCTTCACCGGCTTTTTGTGTGCCTTGTTGGCTCCGGCTTTTTTACTTTTACTCAGTATTCCTGCAGACACTATGTGGGTTTTGATCGCATCTCTGGCTGTAGGTACGCCGGCTCTTACGTTCTTTGGCGCGATCGGGGGCGCTTTGACCGTTGGTTTTAGTCGTGGTGGTGTCATCTTGGCATTGCTGGTCCTGCCACTCTATATTCCCGTGCTCATCTTTGGCGTTGGCGCCGGACAAGAACATTTATTAGGGGCGAGCGCTAGCGCACAGTTTTACTGGCTGGGCCTTATTAGTATGATCTCTATCGGCTTGGGACCTTTTGCCGCTCTCGCGGGTCTAAGAGTGAGCGTCCAATTACAGTAAGAGCGGCTCTAAAAACTTTTCGGCACGAACAATGGCTCTAAAAACGTTTTGGCACAAACTTGGCTCCCCGCGCTGGTTCTATGATATCTCGAGAGGCTGGATCATCGCGTTCGGACTACTCGCCTTGTTGTTGCTATCGCTTGGTGTGATTTGGGGGTTGGCGTTTGCACCACCGGATTATCAGCAAGGCAACAGTTATCGCATTATGTTCGTGCACGTGCCCGCAGCGATGGTGGCGCAAAGCGTCTATCTCGGGATGGGAGTGGCTGGGTTTGTCCTATTTGTATGGCGTATGAAGATTGCAGATGTGGCGATTTCTGCTTGCCTACCGCTTGGAATATATTTGACCGCGTTGGCCTTGTTAACGGGCAGCGTTTGGGGGCGACCAACTTGGGGTACCTGGTGGGATTGGGACGGTCGAACCGTTTCTACGTTGGTCCTGCTTTTTCTTTATATCGGTATATTTGCACTAAGAGGCGCAATTGCGGATGCTGAATTGCGTGGCCGAGCAAGTGCCTTGGTGGCCATGGTAGGGACGATTAATATCCCGATCATCAAGTACTCTGTGGATTGGTGGCAGACACTCCATCAAACGTCTTCGTTTACGCTCACTGAAAAACCGAGTATGCCAGCCGAAATGTGGTTACCGCTGCTTGTTATGGTTTTAGGTCTGTATTTTTTTGCCGCTTTTTCCGTGCTCTATCGGATGCGCACAGAAGTTTTGTTCCGAGAGCGGAATACACAATGGGTAGCGCAGTTATTCGCAGGAGAACGTCGTGCAGTTTGATTCTTGGAACGACTTTTTGGCTATGGGCGGTCATGCCCAATACGTTTGGGTGGCGTACGGTTCCTTGGCCGCGTTCCTGTTGGCCTATGTTGGGATGCTTGTGCGTAGGCGACGAGCGGTGATTGGTGAATTGAAATGGCGAGCGGCGGCAGATGCACACGAGGAAGCTAAGTGAATCCGGTTAGGAAAAATAGACTCTACATGACGGTTTTCATACTTGTCGCGGTTACAGGTGTGGTAACCATGTTGATGCTGGCGATGGAAGAGAATCTGAATATGTTCTACCCGCCCGACAAAATCGTTAGCGGGGAAGCGCCTCGCGGTAAGACAATACGTGCGGGTGGCATGGTAATGGACGGATCCGTGCGCCGTATCCCGAATTCTCTGGGGGTAGAATTCACGTTAACCGACCATCAAGGTAGTGAATTTTTTGTTGATTATACCGGGATCCTGCCAGATCTTTTTCGTGAAGGGCAAGGTGTTCTTGTTCGTGGAGAACTCCGTCAGGCTGGGCGCTTTGCGGCAGTCGAAGTACTCGCCAAACACGACGAAAATTACATGCCACCGGAACTCCTAGATCTAGCCCAGGAAGGTGGTTCAAGTGGCTGAATTTGGTCACTTTAGCCTAACGCTTGCTGGCGTTATGGCCTTTGTCACAGCGATTCTTGGTTACGTCCGTAGTGATGATGAGCATTGGGCCGCGCATATTGGCTCCCTGGTTTTGGGCACGTTTGTATTCGCAAGTATTTCGTTTGTGGCACTCGTCTGGTCGTTTTTGCAAGATGACTTCAGTGTTGCTTATGTTGCTAATCACTCTAATAGCTTGTTGCCTTGGTACTACAAAATTAGTGCCACTTGGGGTGGCCATGAAGGCTCCTTCGTGTTGTGGATCTTGTTTTTGTGTGCATGGACCCTGCTGGTTGTTTTGCGCAGGCATAACTATCCAGTGCAGATCTACACGCGAGTTATTGCAACCCTTGCACTCCTGAATGTCGGCTTCATCTGTTTTTGTCTGTTTACGAGCGATCCGTTCGAGCGCCTTATTCCAATGACCCCTGCAGATGGCGCGGACCTAAACCCGCTATTGCAAGATTTTGGTCTTATCGTCCACCCACCGATGTTGTACGCAGGATATGTGGGGTTGGCCGTGCCATTTGCATTCGCTATCGCGGCGTTGCTCGAAAACAGGGTCGACGCGTTGTGGGCAAGATGGGTACGACCATGGACCAACGGGTGTTGGGCGTGTCTTACTGTTGGGATTACCTTGGGGTCGTGGTGGGCTTACTACGAGTTAGGCTGGGGCGGATGGTGGTTCTGGGACCCAAGTGAAAACGCTTCGTTTATGCCGTGGCTCGCGGCGACGGCTCTGTTGCACTCTGTGGCGGTTACTGAAAAACGAGGGGCCTTCAAAAGTTGGACGCTGCTACTCGCCATATCAGGATTTTCTCTCTCGCTTTTGGGAGGCTTCATCATACGCTCTGGGGTCCTGACCTCCGTGCACGCTTTTGCAGTAGATCCTGAACGCGGCCTGTACATTCTAATCTTCCTCGGAATTGTTGTTGGTAGCTCTTTGTTGCTTTATGCCCAGCGTGCAGGCGCCTATTCTTCCCAAGTGAGCTATCGGTTCTTGAGCAGGGAATTCTTCATGTTGATCAACAATGCCGTACTTATGTTAAGTCTGGCTGTTGTTATGTGGGGAACCTTATCGCCCATGGGTTATGAGGCACTGACAGACGGAAAGATCTCGCTGGGTCCACCGTTCTTCAATCGCTTTTTTGTGCCACTGATGCTTGTCTTAGGCGTAGCGATCACGTTGGTACCTGTCCTGAATTGGAAGCGTACACGTGGTGACCGAGTGCTAAGTTTTCTCAAACGTGAAGGGGTCATTGCCCTCGTTGTGTCAGCTTTGATTGCATTTGTGGTTCGACCGGATGTGATTACCGTAGTCATAGGTATTTTGGTCGCCGTTTGGATAATGGTCACCCACGTGCTTGATCTGTTCGGTCGGCTGAGAAAAAACAGCAGGCAGCCATTGTCGTATGTCGGCATGACGATTGCGCATTTTGGCTTCGCCTGCTCGATCCTTGGGGTGGCAATCACAAGTAGCCAATCTGTTGAAAAAGACGTGCGCATGGTGCCGCAGGAAGAAGCCATGCTTGCAGGAATGTCTGTTCATTTTAATGGCGTTACGCAAGTACGAGGTCCCAATTATGTCGCTCAGCAAGGTTTATTTGTGGTGCGCGATGGAGACAGCACGTTCGAACTGCGCCCAGAAAAAAGGCGTTATCTTGCCGGTGGGGCCATAATGACCGAAGCTGGAATCAATCCAGGCCTGCTGGCCGACACCTATATTGCCCTCGGGGAACCGTTGGAAGATGGCGCGTGGGCTGTGCGTATGCATCATAAGCCAATGGTACGATGGGTTTGGCTCGGCGCGCTCCTCATGGCCTTTGGTGGGATCCTGGCGATTTTCGATGTGCGCTACCGCAGATTACGTGCGCGAGCTAATTCGACGTCTAGCGACGCACCTTTGTCTGGGCGGCTTGTGCGTGAATAAGATGAGCTTCTACATACCGCTCGGGGTCTTTGCCCTGATCGTCGTGGTATTTTTATTGGGATTCGGTTTGGGTAACCGCACCGAATTGCCGTCGGCGCTTATTGATAAACCGTTTCCGGCTTTCGCTGCACCCGACCTTTTTCAGCCCGATCAGATTCTCGGGCGAGCGCAGATTGTTGGTCGCCCCGCTCTTGTAAATGTTTGGGCAACATGGTGTCCAACCTGCGCGGCGGAGCACGAAATGCTGATTAAGATCACGGAACGAGCCGACGTTCGGTTGATTGGTATTAACTATAAAGATGATCCAACCAAAGCCATTGCTTGGTTGGGGCAGTTTGGTAATCCGTACGATCTTGTATTGGTAGACGACCAGGGTCTGTTAGGAGTTGAACTTGGTGTCTATGGTGCGCCTGAGACGTTTTTAGTGGACCCGAATGGCTCGATCGTTTACAAGCGGGTGGGCGAAGTCAATGAAAGAATTTGGCAACAAGAAATTAAGCCGCGATTGATCGCGATGTCTCCAGATGTGGTACATGGCCTTGATGCTGCGTCTCGCTAGTTTCACGACCATACTTTGGCTCATAGCCTATGGGCTAGGGGTTGGAGTCAATACTCCGATCGTATTTGCGGCCAGCCAGGTTGATGTGTTTACGTTTAACAACGCTGAAGAAGAGGCACGTTATCGTCGTTTAATCGCCGAGATCAGATGTCCGAAATGCATGAACACCAATATTGCAGGGAGTGATGCGACGAGCGCGCAAACGCTCCGGGTCGCGGTCCATAGATTGATTGTTCAAGAAGGAAAGTCTGATCAGGAGGTCTTAGCCTTCATGCAAGATCGATATGGCGACTTTGTGCTCTACGATCCACCGCTATCGGGTAAGACGTGGATTATTTGGCTGCTTCCTATTAGTGTCGGCTTGGTAATTGTCGGTTTTATCCTTCGCTTGCTGCGTCAATCTAAAGATGTGGCCCGACCAGACCTTGATTTGACCGGGCTTGACCCAGCGACCCAGGCACGGTTAAAGGACATTATCCAAGACCAATGAATGTGCTCGGCTTTTTATTGCTTGCAGCGCTTGCTGCCGTATTCGTCTTCGCACCCCGACTTGGCATCGGCAGGACCGGGCGCTTGGATGCGAGACACGCACAGCGGGAGATGCTGAACGAACGGTTAGATGAAATCGATCAGGATCGCGACAACCCGGACAGGCAAGATACAGAACAATCAGAGATAGCGGTCGAAATTGCTGCTGATTTACTCCATGCCAGGGAAACAGCTAGCCCGGCTACGACTCGTATCAAAACGAGCACACTGGTGGCGCTTGCCCTGATAGTGCCGGTGGTGTCTGGATTCATTTTCTATGCGTTAGTTGATCTCGACCGCAACGAGTTGCGCGGCGCGGAGGCGGTACTCAATCTAGATGCGGAACAGCACGGCGATGATCTAGCAATGTGGAAGTCGAAGCTCGAGACCTACCTATCCAAGCACCAAGGTGATGCTGAAATCCAGTATCTGTTAGGCCAGGCGAGTCTGAAAGTTGCGGATTATACCGCTGCCGCCGCAGCCTTTGCCCGCGCGCATCAGGCCTCGCCTGAGAACATCAACATTAAAATATTCTGGCTTCAATCTAGGTTCCTGAGTGCGCGAGGTCAACTGGATGCTACTGGTCGGACGCTCGCCAATGAAATATTGCAGGAGGCACCAAACCTGCCGATGGTGCTAGAAATATTAGCTCTTGATGCTGTGGCATCGGACGATTCTGAGGCTGGAGTAGGCTATCTCAATCGTGCTCTGTCTGGTCTACGAGAGCCTTCGAGGGTGGTTAGCTTGAGTGCTGCCATCACCGAGCTGCGCAAACGGTTTGAGCTTCCAGGCGTTGATGTTCAGGTTGACGTCGATGGTGAGGTTCCGCTTGGTGCAACGCTCTTTGTCATTGCACGGCCCATAGGCGGTGGTATGCCGTATGCGGTTGTGCGGCGACCGGCTGTACTCCTGCCGCTCACTGTCCGGCTAGACGATGTCGTAAGCATGAGTGAGGCCAGAAAGCTCACTGCTGCGGATCAGTTTGAGGTTGTCGTAAGGCTGAGCCTGAATGGGCAGGCGATGGCTCAAGACGGGGACTGGCAGTGGCTTAGCCGTTCGATCAGTATTGCTGAAACGCTGACTCCTCTGGAAGCACACCTGACCCCTCCGTCCGAACCCACTCGGTAATGCCCTAAGCTTATTGTCGGAATAAGCAACGTTTAATTTCCGCTCAAGGCTCAATCCAAAGGCCAGATTGTCAGTGTGGCGTGGGCTAAATGAACCGAGCTTTCTGCTCGGGCTCATTGTGTGCGGCTAGGAACCATATGTTGGGCAGTTGCAAGGGGTGGCTGTCCTGTAGCGAGTTGCCTCGAGATGACGTTCGCTAACCTTCGTTAGCCGACCTCGCGAAGAAACACCATGGTTTAGAGGCGCGAGTTCACGACTGGGCAGAGCGACCCCTCCTGAGGCGAGGCAGGGATGTGTTGCAATACTGGTTAACAATATTGTTTAGACGCGACGACTGCAAAACGTTGTTAAAACAAGTTTTTTTGTTTGAAAAAGACTGAAAAGGTAGAAAAAGTATTACCAATGGCGGAATGTTTCAGTAGACTGACTACTTCACGAAAAGGGTAATTTCGTGGGGCTCAATCCTGATCCGCGATGGAGCTTGACGATTCGCACTTGCTAGACCAATTGGACCAGTGCGACGCTAAGCAGGCCATCGTAAGTCAGAGTAAGGGCATCACGATCCAAGTATGCGACTGAAGCAAATCAAACTTGCTGGTTTTAAGTCATTTGTCGACCCGACAACCGTTACTCTCTCCGGAAATAGATGTGCGGTCGTTGGCCCAAACGGCTGCGGTAAGTCGAACATAATAGACGCAGTACGTTGGGTGATGGGCGAAAGCTCCGCCAAACAGCTACGTGGCGAAAACCTGACGGACGTGATTTTCAATGGCTCTAATTCTCGTAAGCCGACATCCGCAGCGAGTATTGAACTGCTTTTCGACAATAGCGATGGCCGCATCGGTGGTGAATATTCGGCCTATACGGATATTGCGATTCGGCGACAAGTCAGTCGTGAGGGTCAATCAAACTATTTTTTGAATGGCAGTAAGTGCCGTCGTCGCGATATACAGGATATCTTCCTAGGTACTGGGTTCGGCCCGCGTAGTTACTCAATTATTGAGCAAGGCATGATCTCGCAGCTCGTTGAGGCCAAGCCGGAGGAGTTGCGCGTCTACTTGGAAGAAGCCGCAGGTATTTCAAAGTACAAAGAGCGGCGCCGAGAAACTGAAAATAGAATTAAGCATACTCGTGAAAACCTGGAACGTATCAATGATATACGTGAGGAACTTGCGAGACAGCTTGATCGGTTGCAGAGACAAGCAAAGGCGGCTGAGAAATATCGCGAGCTCCGCGATGAAGAGTCCTTGCTCACCGCCCAACTCTATACGCTTCGTTACCAATCTCTCCGCGGTGAACTGAATATCCGCGAAAGCAAGATTAAGGAACTTGAGCTTGCGCTAGAAAAGCATTTAGCTGAGCAAAGACAGCTGGAAGCTGAAATTGAGCAAAGCCGCGCCCAGCACGCTGAGCAGTCAGATCGCTTTAACGTCGTGCAAGGTAACTTCTATCAGCTTGGTGCCGACGTTGCTCGCATCGAAGAAGCGATTCAGTTCAACGAGTCACGTGTAAAGCAACTGCAAGACGACCTGCAGAGCTTGGGCCAGCGCAAAATGGAATCGGAGCAGCAATTGCTAATGGACGAGGCGCAAATCGCTGAGTCAATCAACAATATCAGTGCGCTTGAGCCTGAACTCATTGTCTTGGCGGAAGAAGATAAAGCCTCGCAGCAAGTGCTCGAAAGAATTGAGGGCGAGAATCGTAATTGGCAGCAACGCTGGGATGCCTTTAACGTTACAGCGGCGGCAAATGAGCGCGAAGCAGAAGTTCAGGTTTCGCGGATTGAGCATCTTGAGCAACTCATGCAGCGGCTCAAAGGCAGAGCGCAGGAGCTGGATCGATTAAGCGCTCAGCAGGTCGATACAGGCGAAGAAACAGTTGACCAGCTTGCCGATGAAATCTCTTCAA